>NZ_JJNY01000045.1:0-142996 GCF_000690035.1 Pseudoalteromonas sp. S3431 | reverse complement strand
TGTATCTAGTTGTTCTAAATAGAAAATTTTTAACAACGTTATAGTGCAATTTAATTCGTTAAATTGTTCAAGTATTTATGCAGGTTGGTATTACGGCTCAATTGCCAGTAACTCTACTTCAAAAATAAGTACTGAAGCAGGAGGAATACTGCCTACACGTTTTTCGCCATACGCTAATTGATGCGGCACATAAAACGTGTATTTATCGCCTGGGCTCATCAATTGTAGGCCTTCGGTCCAACCTTTAATCACTTGGTGCAAACCAAAACTAATCGGTGTTTTACGCTCTACTGAGCTGTCAAACACAGTGCCGTCGATTAGCGTGCCATGATAATGCACGTTAACCATACTTGTTGAGCTTGGTGTGTTTTCACTCTCACCTTTATGCATTACTTTGTACTGTAAGCCAGAAGCTGTTTCTACTATACCTTCTACTTTTGAATTAGCGGCTAAGTAATCTGCCCCTATTTGCGCATTTACGCCTGCTTGTTGTTTTGCTTTTTTACTATTTTGAAATATTAAAAAACAAAAAATGGCGATAACCACCACCAAAATTATATTGATCATTATTAACCTTTTCCGTTATCTAGTTCTTCGTCTTTTTCGTCGTCATTATCGCCATTTACAATGTCGGCAATCTCTTTTAGGCGCGCAAGCGCAATACCGTTTACTGAGTTTTCGGGATACTGGTCATCAATAATATCGCCTGCTTCTATATCCATTAACAAGTTAAGCGCTTGATCTACGGTTTCAACTGCGTAAATATTAAATTTACCCGCCTCTACCGCATTGAGGATCTCGTCATCAAGTACTAAGTTAACTTGGTTTGATTTAGGAATAATAACGCCTTGCGAACCGGTTAAACCACGCATTTTACACAGTTTAAAAAAGCCTTCTATTTTTTCGTTTACACCACCAATAGCTTGTACATCACCATGTTGGTTAATAGAGCCTGTCAGCGCGATAGATTGGCTAATAGGGAGGCTTGTAATAGATGAAATAAGCGCACAAAGCTCTGCTAAAGATGCACTATCGCCATCTATGTAACCATAACTTTGCTCTATGGCAATATTAGCACTAAGCGTTAAGCTAAACTGCTGTGCGTACTTATTGCCTAAATAGCCGGTAAGCAACATCACGCCTTTTGAGTGGATAGCTTTACCTAGTTCGGCTTCGCGTTCAACGTCTATTACGCCATCGGCGCCTGCATAAACAGTTGCCGTAATACGCGCAGGGGTACCGAACGAGGTATCGCCAATGTGTAGTACTGTTAAACCATTTACTTTACCTATAGC
Source organism: Pseudoalteromonas sp. S3431 (assembly GCF_000690035.1). Lineage (NCBI taxonomy): Bacteria > Pseudomonadati > Pseudomonadota > Gammaproteobacteria > Alteromonadales > Pseudoalteromonadaceae > Pseudoalteromonas > Pseudoalteromonas sp. S3431. Next base: position 141,701 of record NZ_JJNY01000045.1, on the reverse strand, counting down.
TTGGCCATCGGTTGCAATAAGTGTATGGCCTTCTTTTATATCGCTAAGCATGTTTTCGCTGATCTGACCGGTACGATATTGTTTGCCTTCAATGGCTTCGTCAATATGGTATGCATCAATAACCGTTAAGTTATCTTGTTTCGCGTAATAACTCGCTTCAGCAACTAATTCAAGCACATCAGCAAAGCGCGCCGAGAGTTTATTATGATGCTCAGCTTGGCGGTAACTAAATTTAAGTAACCGTACCATAGCAGCCTCTGTAGCAGTGCATTTTAATGTTTGCTCGCAATACTCAGTCACTTTGGTAATAAACTGGTACTGTAATTTATCGCTACTTGGTAAGTAGTAATCAAAATCGGCAAGTACTCTAAATAGCTCAGCAAATTCTTCGTCGTATTCACCTATGGTGTAGTACAACTCGCGCGATCCCAATAAAATAATCTTCACATCAAGTGGAATAAGTTGCGGGCGAAGCGTAAAACTTGTCCCGACTGTGCTGTCTTGATAGGGTAAATCATTTTTTATTTGATGTGTTTTTAAACACAGCTTTAAACCATCCCACACTTGTGGATTAGCCATTATTTTTTCGGCGTCCATTATTAAGTAACCACCATTGGCACGATGCAATGCACCGGGCTGAATTGAGCGATAACTCGTAATCAATGTACCTTGGGATGTAGCGTATTCAATTTTACCAAATATATTACCAAAGGTTGGGTTTGGCTCATAAACGACTGGCGCTGCATCGTCTTCTTTAAATTCAACTAAAATGTTAGGTGCAAAAAAGTCGGTAAGCATACCTTTACGGTCAAAGTCTTCTTTACTTTCTTCGCTTTCGTCTTCGTCATCTAGCCATTCAAGTACCGCGTCGATAATTTCAACGCGAATATCTTTTAAATAACGCAGTACGCCAATGTGTGTCGCGTACTTATGCTCTAAGTCTTTTAAAAGTGGTTTAGTGGCTTGCTCTGCGGTCGATTTTTTAAGATTACGAAGTTTTTCTTTTGATTCGCGTTTCCACCGTGGTAGCTCTATTAACGCTTCTATTAATGCATCTTCTAGCTTTTCGATTTTTTCAAAAAACTCTTCGCGCAATGTTTCTTCAAGCTCACCAAATTCACTGTCGCTCAATTGTTTTCCATCAACAAGTGGTGCAAAACCCACTGAGCTTTTTTCTTCTACTAGAGCAACACTTTGCTCAAGTGCTGCGATTTCAACTGCGGTAATTGCGCTGTCGTAAGCGTCGTTAAACTCGCGATCGATTGATTTTTTCTTGCGTTGGTACGCTGGATTATCAAATGCCGCTGGAAAAGTGTCGAGCACTTCATCTAAGAATGAGTCTATGTCGTCGCTAAGTTGCTTACTTTGCCCTGCTTGCATAAAAAGTGCGATAGGCTCACGGTGATCGGCGTAATTATTTACGTACAACCATTCATTAGGCGTTGCTCTGTCTTTTGCGTGTTGCTTAAGTTTATCTTTGACTAGCGTATAACGTCCATGAGCCGCTTCGCCCATTACATAAACATTATAGCCAGGTAAATCCATACCTAATGAAAAGTCGAGCGCACTTTGGGCACGTTGTTGGCCTATAAAAGTAAGTTGCTCTGGGTACGGGTTACTCATGCATGTATGTACATGATTACTAGAAATACTCGGTGCGAGCTTTGAAACAGATAGTGGCAGCAATTTTTTCGTCATTCTAACTTCTTTGTTTACCAGCATATTCACTGGCTTTTGGGCGTATTAAGTGGCACGCAGCCACCTAATACCAATATTTAAGGGTTCAGCGCCTTACGACTAAAGTAGATTCCATCACATTGCGTGCAAGGTATTATTTGCGTTGCGTGATAAATGTCGTGGCTATGGTTGCAATTCTTACATACTAATGTGCCCATGGCTATCCATTCGCCTGCGTGATACACCCCATTGTGCTTAAAATCTTGGCTTAAAGATTGCCACTCTAGTTGTGTTTTATCTTCTATGTGCGAGAGTTCAAACCATAAAGATTCTTTAAGTTCTTGCCATGCAAGCGAATTGTAATAAGCTTCGTGCTCAATAATGTGTTCAATATCATGCTTTAAGTAACTTTTATAAAGTTCATACCTTTCTTGACTTAAATCTTTGATTGCTTGCTCAGATTCAACAAACCCAGTAACTACATCTTTTACACCATGATCTTTTACATCTTTTAGCCAACTAGTAAAACTGCTAAGCCATGCTTTGTAATCAGTCATTTTTTACTCCTTCAAAATTGCTGTTAAATCAGTCTGTAACTTATGTATTTAGCTAACTACATTATAAAAAAGCAGGTTAACCTGCACTGAAAGTTACAATTTAATAAAAGCATGTTTTTGACGCTGTGAATAGTGTTTTATTTGGGGTATCCTAACGGCAATTTTTTATTAGTTTGCAAGAAGTCTGGAACCATAGATGCAAGAGCAATATAACCCGCAAGATATAGAGTCAAAAGTACAAAGCTACTGGGAAGAAAACCAGGTATTTAAAGTCACTGAAGATGAGAGTAAAGAAAAGTATTACTGCCTTTCTATGTTTCCTTATCCGAGTGGTCGACTGCATATGGGTCATGTACGTAACTACACCATCGGTGATGTTGTTTCTCGTTTCCAGCGCCTGCAAGGCAAAAACGTAATGCAACCTATGGGTTGGGATGCGTTTGGTTTACCTGCAGAAAACGCCGCTATTAAAAACAAAACAGCACCAGCTAAGTGGACATACGAAAACATTGATTACATGCGTACACAGCTTAAACAATTAGGTTTTGGTTATGACTGGGATCGCGAAATTGCGACGTGTCATCCAGAATACTACAAGTGGGAGCAGTGGTTTTTCACTAAGCTTTACGAAAAAGGCTTAGTGTATAAAAAAATGTCGACGGTTAACTGGGATCCAGTGGATCAAACAGTATTAGCTAACGAGCAAGTTATTGACGGTCGCGGTTGGCGTTCAGGCGCTGTGGTTGAGCAAAAAGAAATTCCACAGTGGTTTATTAAAATTACTGATTACGCACAAGAGCTACTAGACGATTTAGATCAGTTGGAAGATTGGCCAGAGCAAGTTAAAACAATGCAGCGCAACTGGATTGGCCGCTCTGAAGGCTGTGATATTGAATTTAAACGCACCGATAACGACGAAACATTTAGCGTATACACAACTCGTCCAGATACCTTTATGGGTGTTACGTATGTTGCTGTTGCCGGTGGTCACCCTATTGCGCAAGAAGCGGCTAAAAATAGCGATGCTATTGCAATGTTTGTTGAAGAATGCAAAAACACCAAAGTTGCCGAAGCAGACATGGCAACAATGGAGAAAAAAGGCATAGCAACAGGCTTTTACGCCACTCACCCATTAACGGGCGAGCAAGTACCAATTTGGGTCGCTAACTTTGTATTAATGCATTATGGCTCAGGCGCTGTAATGGCAGTACCTGCACACGATCAACGCGACTTTGAGTTTGCAACCGCTTACGGTCTTGATATAAAACAAGTCATTGCACCGGTTGAAGGTTCAGACCTTGAAGTAAACCTTAAAGAATCAGCGTTTACTGATAAAGGCGTACTTGTAAATTCAGGTGAATTTAACGGCCTTGATTTTGACGCTGGTTTTAAAGCCATTGCGGATAAATTAGAAGCTCTCGGTGTGGGTGAGCGCAAAGTAAACTTCCGCCTGCGTGACTGGGGTGTTAGCCGTCAACGTTATTGGGGTTCACCAATCCCAATGCTTAGCGACGAAGATGGTAAAGAGCTTGCAGCAACAGAAGATATGCTACCCGTTCGCTTACCTGAAGATGTGGTAATGAACGGTGTAACTTCACCACTTAAAGCAGACCCAGAGTGGGCTAAAACTACCGTAAATGGTGCACCTGCGTTTCACGAAACTGATACGTTTGACACCTTTATGGAGTCTTCTTGGTACTACGCACGCTACTGTAGCCCACGCTACGACGAAGGCATGCTAGATCCCGCGGCTGCTAACTACTGGTTGCCAGTAAACCAATACATTGGTGGTATTGAGCACGCTATTTTACATTTATTGTACTCGCGCTTTTTCCATAAATTATTACGTGACTTTGGTTTAGTAAATTCAGACGAGCCGTTTGACCGCTTACTTTGTCAAGGTATGGTGCTTGCTGAAACATTTTATCGTAAAGATGAAAAAGGCGGCGATATTTGGATCTCGCCAAGTGATGTAAACACTGAAACCGACGATAAAGGCCGCGTGACTAAAGCATGGCATAAAGAGGACGGTGAGCCAGTTTTCTCATCAGGCATGAGCAAAATGTCCAAGTCTAAAAACAACGGTATAGACCCGCAACATGTAATTGCCCAATATGGTGCAGATACTGTGCGTTTATTCATGATGTTTACAGCACCACCAGAGCAAACGCTTGAATGGTCAGACTCAGGTGTTGAAGGCGCGCATCGCTTCTTAAAACGTGTATGGAAATACGCGGTAGACGTTAAAACAGTAGGTTACCAAGCACTTGATAAATCAGCGCTAACAAACCCACAAAAAGTATTACGTCGCGACTTACACAAAGCGATTGCTAAAGTGACTGATGATGTTGAACGTCGTCAAACCTTTAATACCGCCATTGCAGCTATTATGGAGCTTTCTAATAAATTATTAAAAGCACCTTTAATAGATACGCAAGATATAGCAATTGCAAACGAAGCATTAGAAGCGCTTATTATTATGCTTGCACCTATTACGCCACATTTATCGCACGAGCTTTGGAAAGAGTTAGGTAAAGAAGGTGAGATTTTGGATGCTGCATGGCCAAAAGTTGATGAGTCGGCACTTGTTGAAGATGAAAAACTAATCATCGTACAAGTAAACGGCAAGCTCCGCGCTAAGTTAACCGTTGCAGCTGATGCAACGCAAGAGCAAGTAGAAACCCTTGCGTTTGCAGAATCTAATGTAACTAAATTTACTGATGGCTCAACCATTCGAAAAATCATTTACGTACCAGGCAAGCTACTTAACGTGGTAGCTAACTAATATGGCTGCATTTAACGCCATTAAAAACGGACTAGCCTTAGTGCTAGTCTGTTTTTTGATAACTAGCTGCGGGTTTCATCTAAAAAAAGCCTCTAGCATGCCTGATAACCTAAAACAGCTAACTCTTGTAGGTGATGATGAAAAGTCAGCCTTATTTGAAAGCCTTAAAAACGAGCTAAGAGCGAGTAATGTAGAGCTAATATCAGCAGCTAAAGATAAAGCCCAATTATATTTGTATAAAGAAAGTATTGAACGTCAAACACTATCGTTATTTCAAAATGGTCAAGTAGCTGAATACGAACTCGCTTATGGCGTATCGTATGTAGTTAAACGCCCTGGCGAAAAAGCCATTGAAAAGCGCTTTGAGCTTTACCGTAATTACCAAGACGATCCAGATCATGCGCTAGCTAAAGCAAAAGAGCTTGAGCTACTCATTAGCGAGATCCGTGAGCAAGCCAGTCGTCGTATTGTTAGAGAGCTGTCGCAACTATAATGCGCTGTTATGCTAATCAACTACCGAGTGAATTAAATAAAGGGCTAAAGCCCTTTTATTTAGTGTTTGGGGAAGAGCCTTTTCAAGAAGCACAGTGCGTACAACAAATTCGCGACAGTGCTAAAGCACAAGGCTTTGACGAAGTAATTAAGTTTACTTTAATGCAAGGATTCGATTGGCAAGAAATCATAGCTCAATATCAAAGCATGTCACTATTTAGCGCGCGCACTATTATTGAGCTTGATTTAAACCAACAAAAACCAGGCGTTATTGGCAGCAACACCTTTAAAAAAGTAATTGAGCTGGTTAATCCAGATACTATTTTAATTGTTAAAGGCGCTAAAGCCAGCCAAGAAGTACAACGCGGTGCATGGTTTAAAGCCCTTGATAAGCAAGGCGTATTTGTACCTTGCTACCCGCTTACCGGCACGCATGTAAAACGATGGCTTGATGAACAGTGCCAACGCTTATCGCTCAACATGCAAAACGATGCCAAACTGAGTTTAATAAATGCCACAGAAGGTAACTTATTAGCGTGCTTCCAAGAGCTTGAAAAGCTCTCACTACTGCACGGCAATGCATTAATTACTCAGCAATTAGTAATGCAAGGGCTGTTAAACCAAGCCAAGTTTGATATTTTTGATTTAAGCGATGCACTATTAAATGGCCACGCTAAACAAGCTATAAAAGTATTAAACAAACTTGCCAGCGATAACACCGAAGTGGTGAGTATTTTATGGGCTATAACCAAAGAGCTTAATACGCTAATAAATGTGCAACTTGGTTTATTAAATGGCGAACCAATCGCTAATTTATTTAAACAAAATGCTATTTGGAAAAACCAGCAAGGGCCAGTTCAAAACGCAATTAACCGCTTAAACATACACACACTTGAACAAATAAATAGTGATGTCGCTTTGTTTGATGCCAGTTATAAGCAAGGTAATTTAATTGCCCCTTACCAAGCGCTTGCTCATATTTGTATTAAATTTTGCCAGCCGCTCAACATTCCTATGCCGTGCCACGCGGTTAATTAATAAATAGCTAATAGGTGTTAAATGATCGCAATTTTTGGTGGCACTTTCGACCCTGTCCATTTAGGCCATATAAATATGGCGCAGCAATGTGTTAATGCGTTTAATTTAAACACGCTTTATTTTATGCCTTGTGCATTACCGGCGCATAAAGCAGCGCCTGGTATTAGTACGCAGCACCGTATTAATATGCTAAACGCGGCTATTGCGCCCTACCCTCATTTTAAACTCGATTTAAGAGAACTTAACCGAGCCGGCCCATCGTATTCGTTACTTAGCTTGCAAGAACTTCGTAAAGAGCACCCTACTACACCTATCTTATTTTTAATTGGTATGGACTCATTTAACAATCTCGATAAATGGTTTGAGTGGAAGGCAATTACACAGCTTTGTCATATTGTGGTATATCAGCGCCCTGCTCAACATTGTACTGCAAGTGGTGAACTAAAAGGCTATATGCAAGATGCGAATGTAGACGAAGCAACCTTACTTGAGCACTCACTTGCTGGTAAACTTTATTTTTTACCGGGTAAAATGCTCGATGCTGCTTCGAGTACAATTCGCGAACAACTGAAAAAAAGCAATAAAAAGAATGAACTATTACCCGCTGCAGTGAGTCATTACATAGAACAGCATCAGCTCTATCAAATTGATGCTTAAAAACGCCTAGCGTGTTAAAATGCGCGCCATTAAATTTTTAAATTGAGACAAAACCTTGGATTCAAAACAACTACTCGCCTTTGCAATGGATAAAATTGACGATATGAAAGCACGTGACATCGTTCATATTGACGTAACAAAGACATCAGATATTACAGATTACATGGTAATTTGTTCTGGTACTTCTAAACGTCACGTACAGTCAATTGCCGATCACTTAGCAAAAGAAGCGCGTCACGCAGATTCAGAACCATTAGGTTATGAAGGTGAAGGCGATGGCGAATGGGCACTGGTTGATTTAGGTGATGTAGTTGTACACGTGATGCAAAACGAAGCACGTAGCTATTACGATCTAGAAAAACTGTGGGGCTAAACACGCACTCATTTTAGACAATGCTTGGAAGTAATACGTGAAAATACAAATGATTGCTGTTGGTACAAAAATGCCAGCATGGGTAGAAACGGGATTTGCAGAATATCAGCGCCGTTTCCCTAAAGATATGGCCCTTGAGTTAATTGAAATCCCTGCCGGTAAACGTGGCAAAAACGCAGACATAAAGCGCATTTTACACATTGAAGGTGAAAAAACATTAGCGGCTATTCCAAAAGGCAATCGTATTGTAACGTTAGAGGTAACAGGGAAAGCACTGGATACTCACCAACTTGCTAAAAATATGGAAAAATGGCAACTCGATGGTCGTGATGTAAGTTTACTTATTGGCGGACCTGAAGGGCTTGCTCCAGAGTGCATTGCAGCGTCTGAGCAAAAATGGTCGTTATCTAATTTAACATTGCCGCACCCCTTGGTGCGTATTATTGTTGCAGAGAGCCTTTACAGAGGCTGGAGCTTAAATAACAACCATCCTTATCATCGCGAGTAATGCCTTGCCATGCTAAAACATAGACCCACTATTCGTGACCACTCCGCAGAAGCAAATTTATTTGCTAGGCGAGCATTTGTGGGTTTTGTTTTTGTATTAGCTATGGTGGCTATTTTGCTGTCAAACCTATATAAAATTCAAGTAGAGAACCACCAAGATTACCAAACCCGCTCTAATGACAACCGTATTAAAGTTATTCCTATTGCACCCAACCGTGGTTTAATTTACGACCGTAACGGTGTACTCCTTGCTGAAAACAAACCAGTTTACAATCTTGAAGTCATTCCCGAAGATGTAAACGATTTAACCGAATCGCTCGATCAAGTCAGTAAAATAATTACTATTAGTGAGCAAGAGAAAGAAGATTTTTTAAAAGATATTAAACACACTCGGCGTTTCAAATCGCAAATTCTTAAAGCACGCTTAAACGAAACTGAAGTCGCTAAGTTTTCTGTAAATCAACATAAATTCCCAGGCTTTAGTATTGAAGCACGCCTAGCCCGCTACTACCCCTTTGGCGATACCCTAACCCATGCACTCGGTTATGTGGCAAAGCTTAATAAAAAAGAACTTAAAAAACTAGATCAAGAAGGTCAAGCAACCAATTATCGAGCCACATACGATATTGGAAAATTAGGCATAGAAAAATATTATGAACAATTATTACACGGTGAAGTAGGCTCCCAGCGCGTAGAAGTAAATAATCGCGGCCGCGTTATTCGCACACTCAGTATGATCCAACCTAAGCCTGGTAGTGATATTGTACTTACGCTTGATATTGGGCTACAGCAAATAGCACAACATGCACTTAAGGATATGCGCGGCGCTATCGTCGTTATGGATGCAAAAGATGGTGGCGTACTCGCACTTTATTCAAATCCAAGCTACGATCCAAATTTATTCGTACATGGTATAAGTAGCAAAAACTACAAAGCATTGCTTAACCAAAATCGCCCGCTAATTAACCGAGCAACACAAGGTCGTTACGCGCCAGCTTCGACTGTTAAACCTCACATGGCAATTTTAGCCCTTGAAGAAAATATTGTAAGTGAAAGCACTTCTATTTGGGATCCTGGCTTTTTTGAAATACCAAATGTGGAACATAAATGGCGCGATTGGAAACGCTGGGGTCATGGCCATGTTGATGTATATAAAGCGATTGAAGAGTCGTGCGATACTTATTTTTATGATGCAGCTTATCGCTTAGGTATTACTAAAATAAGCGATTTTATGGCGCGATTTGGCTTTGGTGATTTATCCGGTATTGATATTCATGAAGAAACCACTGCAATTTTACCTTCAAAAGAATGGAAAGAAGGCCGCTTTAAAGAATCATGGTGGCGAGGTGATACTATTTCTGTAGGTATTGGACAAGGCTATTGGACGGCAACCCCGATTCAAATTGCTAACGCAACGAATATTCTTGTTAATAAAGGGATTAATCATCCACCGCATTTAGCTCAAGTTGCAAAAAAAGAAGATCAAGTAACGCAAATTAACGGTGATGAAAAACCGCCGGTAATACTTAAAAACCCTGATAACTGGCGCATTGCAATTGATGCAATGCATAACACGGTAAAAAAAGTAACAGGTACCGCACACAAAGCTTTTAAAGGTGTAAGCTACGATCCGGCGGGTAAAACAGGTACTGCGCAAGTAGTTAGCATTGCCCAAGGCGAACGTTACGACGCTAAATCATTAAAAGAGCGTCAGCGTGATAACGCCATTTATGTTGGTTTTGCACCTTATAACAACCCACAAATTGTGCTCTCTATCGTTGTAGAAAACACTGGGGGCGGAAGCTCGGTAGGTGCGCCAATTGCTCGTCAATTAATGGACTACTATTTTGCAGCTAATCCTGTTGAACTTGCAGGGAATATAAAATAATGACCATTTTACACGATAAACGATCCATATGGATGCGAATGCATCTAGACCTACCATTACTCATCGCTTTGCTTATCATGATGATTGGCAGTATTACCGTTGTATATAGTGCAAGCGGGCAAGATACAGCAATGATGATCCGCCATATGACTCGCATGGGCGGAGCCGTTACAGGCATGATTATTCTAGCCCAATTTTCTCCAGCAACGCTTAAGCGTTTAGTTATCCCACTTTACTGTGTTGGCTTACTCATGCTGGTGGGTGTACTTTTATTTGGGGTCAGCTCAAAAGGCGCTCAACGCTGGTTAAACTTGGGGATCACTCGCTTTCAACCATCAGAACTAATGAAGCTAGCCGTCCCAATGATGGTGGCTTGGTACATAGGCAGAAACCACTTACCACCTCGCCCACTGCATTTAATTATTGGCTTTATGATTGTAATGCTTCCGACATTATTAATTAAAGAACAGCCCGATTTAGGTACTTCTATACTTATTGCGAGCTCGGGTATATTTGTGTTGTTTTTATCCGGTTTAAGCTGGCGTTTAATCGGCTTTTTAAGTTCTGTTGTTGCGCTTGCTGCATGGCCATTTTGGCACTATGGTATGCACGACTACCAAAAACAACGTGTACTTACTTTTTTAGACCCCGAAAGCGATCCGCTTGGTTCCGGTTACCATATTATTCAGTCAAAAATAGCAATAGGCTCTGGTGGTGTTGAAGGCAAAGGCTGGCTGCTTGGTACACAATCGCAATTAGAATTTTTACCAGAGCGTCACACTGATTTTATATTTTCGGTTTTAAGCGAAGAGTTTGGCTTATTCGGCGTATGTGTTTTACTTAGCCTGTACTTATTTATTATTGGCCGAGGCTTGTACATTGCCGTTAATGCGCAAGATGCATTTGGTAAATTACTGGCAGGTGCACTCACTCTGACATTTTTTGTTTATGTATTTGTAAACATAGGTATGGTATCAGGGTTATTGCCTGTTGTAGGAGTTCCTTTGCCTCTAATCAGTTATGGAGGAACATCGATGGTGACGCTCATGGCTGGCTTTGGCATTATTATGTCAATAGCGACAGATAAAAGGATGCTTTTAAAATAATGAAATTCACTTTGCGTGTTCTAATAACTGTTTTTTTAATACTCACCTTAAGTGCATGTAGTAGTTCAAGTAACCGCTACCATATGCGCCATGATTCAGCACCACTTAGAGCCCCAACTGCACTTGAAATGCAAGACGCAATAATCACTGATGTTACTAAAAGCGCCAGTGCAAGTCGTCCATATACAGTGCTTGGTAAAAGTTATTCGCCAATGCTTGATGAGTCAGGCTACTCTGAGGAAGGCATTGCCTCTTGGTATGGTCGTAAATTTCATGGTTATCACACCTCTAATGGTGAAACCTACGATATGTTTGCCATGACTGCTGCGCACAAAACACTGCCGTTACCTAGCTTTGTTAAAGTAACCAATACAGCGAACGGTAAATCAGTAATCGTGCGCGTGAACGACCGCGGCCCATTTCATGACGATAGAATAATTGATCTTTCGTACGCTGCCGCATATAAGCTAGGCTATTACACCCATGGTACAGCAAGGGTTAAGCTAGAAGCCGTTACACTTGCGGGTGCAACTGTCCGTCAAACCTATATACAGGTAGCTGCTGGTAGTACACTTGCTAATATTGAAGCACTTGCCAGTACATTGCGAGAGCAATACAAATTACCAACAAATATCGTGCAAAAAGACGATATTTACAGACTGCATTTAGGGCCAATAAAAGATACCCCTCATGCAGACGAAGTATTAAAAAAATTAAAACAAAATCAATTTCAAAACGCGTTCTTGCTTTACACTCAGTAAGACCTTTAAAATGGCGTAACGCGAATCTTTAACTTTAACCATTAATGAGTATGATGAAATCTATTAAACATAAAATCCTCAAAGGTGTATGCGGCTTAGTTTGTACAGCCGCCGTATTTTCAGCCAGCGCCCAAATTATCCCGGCACCACCTCAAGTTAATGCAAAAGGTTATTTTTTAGTAGACTTTACAACAGGTAAAGTAATTGCCCAAGGTGAAGCTGATACGCAGCTCGCCCCAGCAAGCTTAACTAAGATGATGACCAGTTATGTAATTGGTACTGAAATTAAAGCCGGCAATATTGCACCAACAGATATGGTAACTGTGAGTGAAAAAGCATGGGCTAAAAACTTCCCTGAATCGTCTAAGATGTTTATTGAAGTAGGTAAGCAAATTAGTGTTGATCAGCTTAACCACGGCATTATTATTCAATCTGGTAATGATGCCTGTGTTGCAATGGCTGAACATATTGCTGGAAGTGAAAGCGCATTTGCTGATTTAATGAATGCACATGCTACTAAATTAGGTATGAGTAACAGCCATTTTATCAATAGCCACGGCCTTGATACGAATGAGCATTATACAACTCCACGCGATATGGCAACCTTAGGCGCAGCACTTATTCGTGACGTACCGGATGAATACGCACTTTATAAACAAAAGTCGTTTACTTATAACGGTATTAAGCAATATAACCGTAACTCGCTATTATGGGATGAAAGCTTAGACGTAGACGGTATAAAAACAGGCCACACCTCGGAAGCTGGCTACAGTTTAGTCACTTCAGCAACTAAAAATGGTATGCGTTTAATTGCCGTTGTAATGGGCACTTCAAGCGAACGTGCTCGTAAAGTGGAAAATAAAAAACTACTTAACTACGGTTTTCGTTTCTATGAAACAATTACCCCGTACAAGGCCGGCGATAGCTTTGCTGAGCAACGTATTTGGATGGGTAACAAAGAAAATGTATCTTTAGGTATTTTAGAAGATACACCAATTACTATTCCACGTGGTCAACATAAAAACCTTAAAGCTAACTTTGAGCTAGATAACACGCTTGAAGCACCACTCGCTAAAGGCACTAAAGTAGGTACGTTATTCTTACAATTAGAGGGTGAAGACATTGCTCAATACCCACTAGTAACACTTGAAGAAGTGGAAGAAGGCAGCTTCTTTAGTAAGATTTATGACTACTTACGTTTACAAATAATGTAGACGTAAAAATAAACTCACAGCTATTGTGAAAGTTAAACGAGACGCCTCTATTATGAGGCGTTTTTTTTTGCTTGAAAAATGCTAGAATGCGCCCCATATAGAGCAATCATATTGAGTTGTTATTTTTGGCACTCCAAAAAAGCAGCATTAGCTCAAGATTGTCATAACCCTTTTCAGTTTAGCGCCTAGCATTTTGCTCAGAGCCAATACTTTATTTGTTTGAGGAGTCACCGTCGTGGTTCAACCTGTTAAAGATACAAAATTTGATGAGTACTTAGAGTACCCTTGCCCATTTACATTCAGAATAATGGGATTAGCTAACGTAAACTTAACTGATCAAATTTTAGCTAAGTTACAACCAATAGCACCTGGCGATTACGCCCCTAAAGTAAAACCAAGCAGTAAAGGTAATTACGAGTCAGTAAGCCTTGTGGCAACAGTTACAAGTGGCAAACACATTGAAGAAATTTACAACGTGATCAGCAATATTGATGACGTACGCCACATGCTTTAATCCATAGTTGAGATTTGTTGTGAACGAAAACACTTTGATCGTACGCCAACTGGGTCGTCAGCGTTATATGCCAATTTGGCAAAAAATGCAGGACTTTACCGACACCCGTGATGAAAATACGCCAGATGAAATTTGGCTTGTAGAGCACGAGAGTGTATTCACCCAAGGTCAGGCTGGTAAGGACGAACACTTACTAGCTCCTGGCGACATTGAGGTGATTAAAGTTGACCGTGGCGGGCAAGTAACTTACCACGGCCCTGGCCAGCAAATGATGTATGTATTATTTAATCTACGTCGTTTAAAGATTGGTGTACGTGAACTGGTTACGTGGCTTGAAGAGTGCATTATTGAATCACTCGCCGAGTATGGTATTGAAGCTTATGCTAAAGCTGATGCACCAGGTGTATACGTTAACGACAGCAAAATTGCATCCCTTGGGTTAAGGGTTCGTCGTGGCTGCTCGTTTCATGGCTTAGCATTAAATGTTAACATGGACCTAAGTCCATTTTTACGCATTAACCCATGCGGTTATGCGGGCATGAATATGGTGCAAACTAAAGAATTAAATGGTCCTCAAAACCTAGAAAGTGCGGGTGAAGGATTGGTGAAACACATGATCAAGAAGCTTAATGCAACACAGGTTAAGCATACTGAAGGGTTTGAAAACGAATGAATAAACCAGTCAAAATGGAACCAGGTGTAAAACTACGCGACGCAGAAAAAATGGCGTTGATCCCAGTAAAAGTTTTACCTACAGAAAAAACTGAAATGTTGCGTAAGCCAGAATGGTTAAAAATTCGCTTACCTAAATCAACCGATCGCATTGACGGCATTAAAAAAGCGCTACGTAAGCATGGCTTACACTCAGTCTGTGAAGAAGCTTCGTGCCCTAACCTATCTGAATGTTTTAACCACGGTACAGCTACCTTTATGATTTTAGGTGCTATTTGTACTCGTCGTTGCCCATTTTGTGATGTTGCTCATGGTCGCCCATTAAAACCTGATGCCACTGAACCTGAAAAGCTAGCACTTACTATTAAAGATATGAAGCTAAGCTACGTTGTAATCACTTCGGTTGACCGTGATGATTTACGTGATGGTGGTGCACAGCATTTTGCTGATTGTATTCGCGAAATTCGTAAACATAATCCAACTATCACTATCGAAATTTTAGTACCTGATTTTCGTGGCCGTATGGACCGCGCACTAGAGATACTAATCGAGACGCCACCAGATGTGTTTAACCACAATCTTGAAACTGCGCCACGTTTATACAAACTAGCTCGTCCTGGTGCTGACTATAAGTGGTCTTTAGAATTACTTCGTCGCTTTAAAGAAGCTCACCCAGAAGTAAAAACTAAATCAGGCTTAATGGTTGGTTTAGGTGAAGAAATTAGCGAAATTGAAGAAGTACTTCGCGATTTACGTGCACACAACGTTGACATGCTAACTGTAGGCCAATACCTACAACCTTCTAAGCATCACTTACCGGTTAAGCGCTACGTGCCACCAGTAGAGTTTGACGGCTTAAAAGCGTATGCAGACGAAATTGGCTTTACTCACGCGGCTTCTGGCCCGTTTGTACGTTCAAGCTACCATGCTGATCAACAAGCAGCGGGTAAAGAAGTGAAATAATCACTTTCTCAAAAAATTAAAAAAGCCGTTAATGATGCATAATCATTAACGGCTTTTTCATGCCAATTGATAAAATAGCTTACTGCGCTAACTTACCTTTTTTAATAGAAAAATCAGCAAACCTAACACGTTCTTCATCGGCGCGAAGGCTGTCGGTTTCAACAATTGAGCGGTATATTCCCCACTTAGGACGAGCAAAATCATCATCACTAAAGCCGCGCCACATATCTATGTTTTGCTCGCTTATAGTAAATATATCTGCATTATCGCTTAAGCGCGTTAACGTCATATCAAACTTACCACTTTCACTAAATGTAGCTTGTACAAATACCTCAACCCATTCATCTGTAATGAGTGACCAGTCGGTTTCAATTAAGTTTTTATCAAGACCCGTACTGTTACCGTTTTCATCAAACCCTGCGCTATATCGAACCTGTAGCTGATTACCTATACTATTTTTTTGCGCACCTGAGAGCGTGATAATAGGCTGATCGTCATTACCATTGGTGTTGTCGTTACTCTCGTTACGGGCTTTTATTTGAAAAAAATGGCTAAATTTACTCGTAAGCTCAAGCTCGCTACTTACTTTAAATTTCCAGCTATATTGAAATGTCTCGCCCTCAAACGCCAGTGTTTCTTGTGGTGATTTATCGTAGGTTTTTATTTCGTTGCGTTGTCTGTCACTTGTGCCTTTGTCTTTATCTTGGTCATCATCTCGGTGAGCTAAAAAGACAAAATGGTTACCAATTATCGTATCGGTATCTTCAATAATATGGACAACACTTTCATGATTGCCAGCGTATAAGTCTGGAGATTCAATTGACCCTTCGCCGAAGGCATTTTCAATAAGTGTGTATGCGTCAAGCCCCGAATTAACGCCATCTGATCGCAATAAAACGTGTGATATTTTTTCAAAGCCATCAGCTTGAGCTATTGGTGCACCTACAATTGTTATGATAATTTGTGCGCTAGTACCATCTACAGAGTTTACTGTTATTGTATCTTGTAGTGTTTCACCTTCACTTAAAGATGTTATTGATGCGTTTAAATCGTCAAGTGTGTATGACCAATCTCCACCAGCATTTAAGCTAAAAAAACCATAGCTTGTAGCGCTATTTTCTTGTGCTGCAAAAGCAGCTTCACCTGATTGTTGATCCGTAATAGTTAACGAACCTGTTATTGCATCATTACTATCGCTAATAACTTCACCTAGACTGTTACCACCGATTATTGCAGGAGTTTGTGAAGAAATCGCTTCATTATTTTGCACCGTAGGATCAGAGCCTGAGCTGCCACAACCAGTAACTAAACAAGATAGAAGTATAGCTGTAACTGTATTGCACGGTTTAAGGGTATATTTAGACATAATTAGTTCCGTGGTTAATAGCAAGTTAATTAAATATGAATTTACCAATTTATTGTACAAATAACCACAATTCAATTACCAATTAACATTACCAATTTACTGATATTTCAAATTTAATTATAAAATCTATTGTTTTCATAGTGATACAAAAAATTATTTCTATAGAGTGTTTATTTATATTTGTTTTAAAATAAAATTAGGTTAAACCTGAGTTACTTGAGATAATTAGTACTGACATAATTATTTAGGTTCATTATGAAACTATTAGTTCGTAACTTGTCTCGTGCTACCACTGAGCATGAGCTTCGTACTTTATTTGCAGAGCACGGTAAAGTGACTACCTGTAACTTGGTACTTGATAAAGAAACTGGCCAATCTAAAGGTTTTGCCTTTGTAGAAATGCCAAACGACATAGAAAGTAAAAGCGCAATTACCGCACTTAACCAATCTACTGTTGATAAAAGTAAGATCCGCGTGAAATTAGCGGATGCTTAAGTAATAATTTATTACTTAAAGTTAAAAGAACCAGCTTGCGCTGGTTTTTTACTAATGACTGATAGTTAATCTGCAATTGAATGAAAAGTTCTCTATAAAAATTCGACATCGCTGCGGTGCTTCCTTTATATTGAAAGCCTAATTAAATAACAATATGAAGACCATGGCATCTACTCTTTTAAAAAGCGCTAGCCTAAGCCTGCTAGTTGCACTCTTTGGCTGCTCAGAGCCTACAAGCGAACAAACTCCATTAGAAAATACAGCCGGTGTAAGCCTTAGCAATATTAAACAGCATATTAAAACGCTAGCCTCTGATGACTTTCAAGGCCGAGGCCCGCTAACTCATGGTGAAGTGAAAACAGTAGGCTACTTAAGCGAGCAATATAAAGCGCTGGGTTTAACCGGTGCTTATAAAGGTAAATACTTACAGCCTGTAAAAATGGCAATGGTGACAGCTAATCAGGATATGCAGTTAAAAGTAGGTGATTTGAGCTTTGAATCAGGTAAAGACTTTACCGCACGTACCGAGCAACTTCAGCCATTAATTGATGTACGCAATTCTGACATTGTATTTGTTGGTTATGGTATTAATGCCCCTGAATATAACTGGAATGACTATAAAAATATTGATGTAACGGGTAAAACAGTGGTTGTGCTCGTTAACGATCCAGGTTTTGCTACTCAAAACGACGCCCTTTTTACTGGTAATGCAATGACCTACTATGGTCGTTGGACTTATAAATATGAAGAAGCCGCTCGCCAAGGTGCAAAGGCTGTATTTATTGTTCATGAAACCGCACCTGCGGCATATCCTTGGGGCGTAGTTGAAAGTTCAAACACGGGTACTAAATACACGTTAATGGATAACAACTTAAACGCATCAAAATTACCGGTTATGGGCTGGCTAACACTTGATGCGACTGAGCAAATGTTTAACGCCGCAAAGCTTAACTATCAAGATTTAAAACAAGCAGCATTAAGTGATGACTTTAAAGCGACGCCACTTAACTTAAAAGCAAACCTTGCCTTTAAAAACGAAGTGTCACATGCCAAATCACATAATGTAGTTGCACAAATTACAGGAAGCGAATCACCTGACGAATACGTTGTTATTAGCGCTCACTGGGACCACTTTGGTACTAAACAAACTGACACCGGCCCTAAGATTTATAACGGCGCGGTCGATAACGCTTCAGGCACTGCAGCCACGCTTGAAATAGCACGTATAATGAGTAAAAAGAACAAGCAAAAGCCATTTAAACGCTCAATTATTTTTGCTAACTTTACAGCAGAAGAAACGGGGTTAATTGGCTCTGAAGAATTTGCATCGGGTGCGGTTGTACCTACAAAACAAATGGTCGGTCTATTAAATATTGATGGCATGAACGTGCTTGATGGCACTGACTACATTTTACAATACGGTAAAGATTTATCGACAATGGAAAACTATTTAGCAAAAGCTGCAAAATCACAAGGCCGTTTTGTTAAAATGGATCCTCGCCCGCAAAATGGCTTGTTTTTTAGATCTGATCATTTCTCGCTTTCTAAGCAAGGCGTGCCTAGTTTATTATTTATGAGTCTGGGTGATACCGATCCTGAGTACATTGCGCATAAATACCATAAAGAAGCAGACGATTACTCAGCTGATTGGTCGTTAGGTGGTGTTAAGCAAGATATAGATCTTATTGTTGATATAGCCACACAGCTTGCAAATAATGGCGATTGGCCAAAGTGGACGAGCGAGTCTGACTTTAAAGCCAAACGCGCGCAAGATAAGCAATAAATAGCTATTAAATAGAGTTATGTAATATAAAAATCCTCCTACTTGGAGGATTTTTGTTTTAAACGAGCGCGCATTAATAGCGTTTCGGCCTTTGCCCCTAAATAAACATAAATAGCCAGTGCAATTAAAAGCCCTACCACTGCCAGCATCATCGCTATGGCAGGCATTAAATATTCCGATTGCCCCAACGCCGCTTTAAACATAGTTAACAGCGCCTCAATTGATATAGCAATCAACACAGTAGAGATAAACCGTGTAATAGTGCGCCGCGTAGATGAGTGCCTAAAAATATCCTTATGCATAAGGATTTCTTCTTCGAGTATTGTTTTACCTAAATCGAATACTGCTAATGCTAG
Organism: Pseudoalteromonas sp. S3431; assembly: GCF_000690035.1. Lineage (NCBI taxonomy): Bacteria > Pseudomonadati > Pseudomonadota > Gammaproteobacteria > Alteromonadales > Pseudoalteromonadaceae > Pseudoalteromonas > Pseudoalteromonas sp. S3431. Next base: position 122,497 of record NZ_JJNY01000045.1, on the reverse strand, counting down.
GGTGATGTAAATAATGATACTAAAGGGTTCAAGTGGGTCTGATGAGGTATCTACATGAGTTAATAGCGCGTATATATCATTAAAAACGATATTCAGTAAAAATAATACTAAGCAAAATAAGCACGCAACAATAATACCGTAACCCGCTTTAAAGTAAGGCGACATATTAGCGCGCGCAGTATCACCCATTACAAACTCAATAAGCTGCGTTAAGCTCACATCAACGACCAAGTAATGTTGATTATTAATTGGTTTTTTTAGTTCTTTAATCGCCGATATACATAAATGGTTAGTCGCTATAGAAATGTAGGGATCAGTAAAGCACACCCTATCACTTGTTTTAGCGTTCAAAAAATAGGGGCGCTCGCTTAAATCTTGTTGATTACCACTTTCACCTAGTTTTTTGCTATATGCCCGTTTAAAGCAGACATTATTACCCTGCTGCAAACCTTCTGCATTTAAACAATATTGTAATTCTAAAAATGGGTACTGCTTAATCAGGTAGCGGGTATCACGCTCTTTGGTTAATCCGTCCTCAATACTCATTAAAATAGATTCAAGTAAACTGTGTATTACATGCTCATATTCGTGGTAGCGCTCAACACTACTGATATAACTCATTCGCGCCATTTTAAATACTCATTAGCCTAAGTTATCAATTGATTTGCAAGTTTAAAACCAACAATAAAATAACTTAATAATCAGCAACTTGATAATATTCAAACTCGAGTTTTGCACCACTTTGGTGACTAAAAAGTAATATATTAAATTAAATGCACAAAAAAGCAGCTAAGTATTAATTACTTAGCTGCTTTGTGAGTATGACTGGTAAGGTTCTACATAGAGCTTATCACTGAACCTTCGAAAACTCTTCTTTAGATAACTCGCCATTTCCATCTGTATCTAATTGATCAAAAAGCTGTACTAGTTGCGAGTTTACTTGGGCTTCTGTTTTACTAATTACGCCGTCGCCATCTGTATCAAAAGAATCAAAATCTACCGCAGCAAACGCCGCTGAAGAAGAAGCTAGGGCTACAAGAGCTAAAGTTTTGTGTAATGTTTTCATAATCGTTTCCTTAGGCTTTGAGCCTGATTAGGGGTAAGAAGTCCTTTTCAAAGATCCTTTAGGAGTAAAGTGTCTATAAATTAATATTCAAAAAAATCATTTTCTGTCGGGCCACCGCTACTTTGAACATTCAGCTCGTCAAATTGCTCTATCACTTGCGCCGATTCTTCAGAGCGACTAATTGAAGCGTTGTCGTCTGCATCGCGTGTTTCAAAGTCTGTGTTTGCAAATACTACTGACGAAGAAACAATAGCTATAAGTACAAATGTTGATTGTAGCTTTCTCATAATTTAATCCTTCAAAAGTATGCGGTGTCCTAAATAAATTTGCTCTATAGTGCTCTCTAGTCACATCCTGGTTATTCTTTTTAGTAGGCTCCCTTGCCTACTTAGGTTGTCTTTGGCAACTCAGAATTTAGATAACATCACAGAGCATTAACTGCTTAAGGCTTTAATTTTAGGCCTTAGAAAACTCATCTTCAGATAGCTCACCATCTTGGTTAGTATCTAGTTCTTCAAACTTGCTTAAAAGCTCAGCATCCACTGAAGCTTCGGCTTGGCTGATTGCGCCATTACCATCTACGTCTAGCGTATCAAAATCTGTTGCTGCAAAAGCCGCTGATGAAGAAGCTAGCGCCATTAGTACTAATGTTGATTGAAATGTTTTCATAATAGTATTCCTTCATTGGGTTGTTGCGATTAAGGCCTTTGGCTTTCATCACGTTTTGCTTAATACATTCTATGTATTACAACTTCGGTGCCACTTTTTATTTATCATTTAAAAACAATGAGTTAAATGATGCAAAGCGAGAAAAGCTTAATTTGGGGAGGTGTTGTTGTTGCTATTTAGCAACAGCCATTTAATTAAAAAGATTAAACCTATGAAAATCAATTGGTTAAGTTTAATTAAAAAGACACACTTTTGCTAAAAAGCCAATAAGGGGGGCGTTTGAGTTAGTCTTCAAAATAAACTGAATATGAACATGGAAATTACATCGGATTTATTTGCGGCTATTAAATAATTAATTTACTTATAATCAGTAAGTTACATTGTTTTTGAAATTTATTATAAATAATTTTGGAAGGATATTTTGAAATTAACTGTTTTGTTGCCAAATGGCGAATTTATTTAGGAAGGTTTCAATGCTAAAGCTAAGTTGTAGCATTAAACTCATAATTTAATGCGCCGTAAAATATAGGTTCGCTTGAGTTAAGCAAACCTACATCGTGTGCCAGCTATTGGAGTGAGGTAAATTATATAGATTTAAACTACTTCCACCCTTGCAACCACTTTTGGTTATCTTTTAAATCTCGCCAACTAATTGGATATTGATTTTTTGACATAACAGCCTCGGTAATACATTCAATTACGTTGCCATCTTCATCAAACTCCACCTCAACAATAATGAAGTGTTTTTCTTTATTTATAGCAGGTGTTGCGGTCCATTTACTATTCAATAATTTTTTAGGGCTTAATTTATTCATTTAATATAGCGACTCTTACTCGTAACTTATATAAGGCAACTATACGACCCCAACACCTACTTAGTTCAGGTTACTGAGCAACTAGCTTGCCCTTATACATTTGCATTTGGCAATGAAAGTCATATTCACCGGCTTCAAGCGCAGGTAGTTTAACTGTATTGCCATCACCCATTGCCAGCATTTTACTTATATCAAGCTGTGGAAATACCACGGTTTCGGCGCATGGCGCGCTGTCTTTTCTATCAAAGGTAAGTACAACTTCTTTGTTAGCTGCCACTTTAATGTGTCCTGGCTTATAAACACCGTTATCAACGACTATTGTTTCTTTGTTGTCATCACTTTGTGTTTGCTCTGGTTTGTATAGCCAAAACCAATAAATAATTGCGGCTATTAACAGTGCACCACCTATATTAATCATCAACATAATGTACTCCTTAGCTTAAATTACGATTTATTTGGTTTGAAAAAACGTAAGCGATTAGCGTTACTTACCACTGTAAGCGATGAAAGTGCCATAGCTGCACCTGCAACAACAGGGTTAAGTAGTATGCCAAAAAATGGATACAACACGCCGGCTGCAATCGGAATACCCGCCACGTTATAAATAAAGGCACCAAATAGGTTTTGTTTAATATTTGAAATAGTTGCATTACTCACTGCAATTGCATCAGCAAGACCATGTAATGAACCACGCATTAAGGTAATGTCTGCACTTTCTATTGCAACATCGGTACCTGTACCAATTGCAAATCCTACGTCGGCTTGTGCAAGTGCGGGAGCATCGTTAATACCGTCACCTGTCATACCCACTATTTCACCATTTGCTTGGCGTTTTGTTACTTCGTTTACTTTATCATCAGGCATTACTTCTGCAATAAAGTCATCAATACCAACTTGCTTAGCAACGGCTTGTGCAGTGGCTTTGTTGTCACCTGTTAGCATAACTAGGTGGATACCTTTATCTTGCAGGCGTTTAATAGCTTCAACTGAATCCTCTTTAATAGGATCCGCTACTGCAATAATAGCGTGGAGCTTATTATTACTTGCAAAATACATGGGCGTTTTAGCATCACTGGCAAGTGTTTGAGCTTGCTCGGTTGCATCATCAACGGCCACGTTGTATTTATCCATTAGCGCTTTATTGCCAAACAACAATGTTTGCCCGTCAACACTGCCAGTGACACCTTTACCTGTAATTGCGTTAAAGTCAGCTACTTTGCTTAAAGCTAAGCCCTGCTTTTTAGCGTGTGCCGTAATTGCTTGGGCCAGTGGATGCTCTGAGCTACTTTCAAGGCTTGCAACAAGTTGCATTACTGTATTTTCATCACTGTTATTAAAGGTAACTACATCGGTAACTTGCGGTGTGCCTTGAGTAATAGTGCCTGTTTTATCTAAAATCATGGTGGTGATTTTAGATGTTGTTTGCAGCGACTCACCATTTCGAATTAATATTCCTGACTCTGCAGCTTTACCAATACCCACCATAACCGACATAGGGGTTGCGAGTCCTAGCGCACAAGGACAAGCAATAATAAGTACAGTGGTTACCGCAACTACGGCATAAGCAATTGATGGCTCAGGTCCAAAGTTTAACCATGCAAGGCCTGCAAGCACCGCAATAATCATGACTGTTGGTACAAATATTCCTGATATAACATCAGCTAAGCGCCCTATTGATGGCTTTGAGTTTTGTGCACGCTTTACCATATTGATAATATTGGCAAGTGTGGTTTCGCTACCAATGTGCGTGGCTTTAAATAATAAAGTGCCACTTTTATTAATACTTCCGGCAACGACTTTATCGCCCGTTTTTTTGCTTACAGCCATTGGCTCACCAGTAAGCATTGACTCATCAACCGTACTGCTGCCTTCAATAACATCGCCATCCACAGGGATTTTTTCACCCGGGCGTACGCGTACTTCATCATTTTTTACAACATCACTAATGTCGATGTCTTGCTCTTGACCATCGCGAATTACGCGTGCAGTTTTTGGTTGCAGGCCAATTAAGCGTTTAATTGCTTGTGAGGTGCGCCCACGTGCTTTTACTTCAAAAGCGAGCCCTAAACTAATTAAACCGATGATCATCGATGATGCTTCAAAATATACGTGTCTTGCGACTTGTGGTAATAAGTTTGGTGCTATTACCACAAACATTGAATACAACCACGCAGTACCTGTACCAAGCGCTATTAATGTATCCATATTGGCAGCATGGTTTTTAAATGCCTGCCATGCACCGTTGTAAAATTGCTTACCTGATATAGCCATAACCACAAGCGTGACTATACCCACTAAAAACCAAGCTATTCGTTGTGTGTCGGTGGTCACACTCATGTCAAAAATAAGCCCGTATATCATTAACGGCGCACCGACCCCTAACGCTAATATCATATTACGCATCAGCTTTTTATAATGTGCCTCATCCGACTTTGCTTTTTCATCAAGTGCATCTTGATCAGACTCATTACTCATTGGCTTAGCTGAATAACCAATGTTTTCGACTGCTTTAATAAGCGTGCTTTCACAGGCTTTACCTTCTACACGTACTGTACGCTGTGCAAAGTTCATTTCCACGTTTTGCGCGCCTTGCACGCTATTAAGGGCTTTTTCAATTTTAGCCACACAACTGCCGCAATTAGCGCCTTCAATAATAAAGTTTTGCGCGGTGTCTTTTGTATTAGTCGTCATTACGCTGCTCCTTATTTGCAGAATCGTTTATTGGATCAACAAAAGATTCTATTAAACTACACACGTCACTGGCATTTGCACCATCGGCTGATGTATCCCATTGATCCAGAGCTGCATGCATCCTGTTTCGTAGTTTTAATGTTTCTTGAAATAGTGCTTCGGTTTCTTCTAGGCGTTTAGTAATGAGTTTTCGCGTTAACGGACAAGGACAATTCCCTTGCTCTGACTCGCCTATAATATGTTGAATATCTTTGAGTGAAAAACCAAGTTGACGCGCACTAATAATAAACTTTAAACGTTGCTGGTCTTGCTTTGTATATTCTTGATAGCCATTTTCTTCACTGCGTATTGGGTTAAGTAACCCAATACGTGTGTAATGACGAACAGTATCGGCAGTCACGCCCATTAATTTGGCAAGTTGTTTAACATACATAATTTAGCCCCGTGGAATTTCAATAGATCAATAATAAACCTATGTGCAACACACAGGTCAATAGAGAGGAGCATTAAAGCATAATTTAAATTTACTGAAACTGATTTAGCGAAAAAGTGAAAGCGCTCTGGCTAGAGCGCTTAAATAAGAGAGGTAAAAGTATTGAATCTATTGTTCTTTAAAGGTTAAATTTAACCAGCAAATATCAGCAGTCTCTAGTTAGCATGCTCGCGTGAGGCTTTTAGCTCTTCGCTTAGCTTGCCTGCTATATCTTGAATTTTTGGTATAGCATCTTTCATTAAGCTTTGTGACATTTGCATAGACTCTTGCATTACAACAGGCATTTTTTCAAGTATTTTTTGCCCTGTATCTGTTTTATAAAACGCTAACATATCAGCAATTTCTTGCTCACTAAAATGTTTTTCGTACACGCTAATCATCATTGGCTGCATTTTAGCCCAGCTCATTTCGGTTTTTAATACCGTTGTCATGTCGCCGTAGTATTTATCAAAAATAGCCTGTTCAGAAGCCCATTTGGTCTGACATGCCTTTCATCATACCTTCAACCTGGCCGTACATAGAATCAACCATTGCATCCATGTTCATTACATTAATGAGTTCATCTATTTTTTGCTGCTTAGAATTTTGTTCAGCATACAAACTACTAGAAAAAATCAGTAATGATAAAAGTAGTACCTTACCCATAATAATATCCTTTCATATAAATAATGGACTTATGGTCACATGAATAATTTGCATTGTAAAGGGTACAAGCAATCATTAAAAAGGCCGAGTAAAATAAATTTATTCGGCCTTTTATAAATATATTTTTATGCTAATCGTCTTCTACATTATCTAGGCCTTTAGTGCCTTCTTTGGCTTTTAGCTTATGATGGATAGCAGACTTTATTAACATGTAGCCACTAATAGGTGCCGTAATTAGTAAAAATATAGTAATGAGTATTTCTTTAACACTTAGGCCATGCCCTGAATTTGCAAAATAAACCATAGCAGCAATTAACATACTCGCCATGCCCAACGTGGTTGCTTTAGTTGGTCCATGCAAACGCATAAAAAAGTCAGGTAGTTTAATTAAGCCTATTGAGCCAATTAAAATAAACGTACCACCAAATAACAATAATATTGATACAACCCATTCGCTGATCATGTTTTCACCTTATTCAATTATATCGCCACGTAGTAAATACTTACACACTGCAACTGTACTTATAAAACCGAGCATAGCAATAAGCAGTGCAGCTTCAAAATAAAGCCCTGTATCCATACTAATACTGTATAAAATAATCAGTGCGATGACGTTAATGTACATAGTATCGAGCGCTAAAACACGGTCAGGCACTGACGGACCGATGATCAATCGCCATAAATTAAGTAATAATGATAAGCCAATCATCGAAAAAACAATGAGTAATACAGTATCTAACATTGAAATATCTCCTTTAGTGGAGCTTCGTAGCGTTGTTTTATTTGTTTGATAAGTGCTTGTTCATCTTTAAGATCAAGCACATGTATTAATAAGTAGCGTTGCGTTGGCTCTTCACCCTCAAGTAACGATTCAGCAATTGGGTAAACCTCTGCACTCACAGTACCAGGTGTAAGCGATACACAACTGGCCAATATAGTAATTGGCATATCATGGGTTAAATCTATCGGTACTTTTATAAAGGCCGGACGCAAATTTTTAGATGGCCCAAGTATAAGTAAAGCCACTTGTAAATTTGCTACAACAATATCGTACAGCACAATAAGCAACTGCTTGAGAGCCAAGCCCGGCTTTAAAATTAGCGGCTGAGGCTCGCGAAGCGAAAAACTTAATATCGGGATAAGTATTGCAAAAATAGTCGCTAATACTAAGTGCCCTACCGACACGCTATTATTTAACAATAGCCAAACCATAAACAAAAATAAGCTACGAAATGGCGTTGGTAACCAACGAAAACGGGCTTGTAATCTCATCACATGCCTCCTTTAAGTACAGCATTAATGCCGCCGCTTATGTCATGTAACTGCACAGCAGCACCCAACATATATTCACTAATGGACCCGCCAAAAATTACTAATAATGGTGAACACGCAAGTAAACCTATAATTACAATTACTTGCAATGGGTTCGCATTTACACACTCAGCATTTTCGCTATTTTTACTTTTATGCTCCCAGAACAAGGTTGTGCCAGCGCGCGAAAGCGCTACTAACAACGCAAAACTTGTTACTAAATATACTGGCCAAAATAGTAAAGCTTGCTCACTGTTTAATGTCGCTTTAAGTATCCAAATTTTACCTACAAAGCCTGATAGTGGCGGCATACCAACTACCGTTAAAGCCGCAATAATAAAGCACACACCTAATAAAAATGGCTGTTTAACAGAGCGACCCGCCACAAGCCTATCGCCAACTTTACCGCGCTGGATTGAAACTAAGTCTGCTAGTAAAAATAGAGCGGCACTAACAAGTGTTGAATGCACTAAATAATATAAAAGTGCAGCAGTGGCATTTACATTTTGCAATGCAATTAGCGCAACCAACGTACCTACCGATACTAATACTAAGTTAGCCGTTAGTTTACGTAAGTCTTGCGCTGCCATAACACCAATGGCACCCACTATAATGGTGGCAATTGCTAAGCCCCAAAGCCAAGGCTGCGCCATATGTTCAAGCGCTCCGGCTTGTTCGCCAAATATCACAGTGTAAACTCTAAGCATGGCGTAAACGCCTACTTTGGTCATAATCGCAAACAATGCAGCAACCACAGGTTTAGCACTTGCATACGTATTTGGAAGCCATAAATGCAGAGGTAATAGTGCGCCCTTTAAAGCAAATACAATGAGTAATAATAAACCACCTGCTTTTGCTAGGTATACATCATCGCCCGAAAGCTCCGATACCTTTTGCGCCATATCTGCAATATTGAGCGTACCAAGTACACCGTACAAAATACCCAAACCGATTAAAAATACGCTTGAGCCAACTAAATTTAATATCACATATTGCAGCGCAGCACGGGTGTTTTGTTTATCACCTGCGTGCATTAACAATGCATATGATGCAATCAGTAATACTTCAAAAAATACAAATAGGTTAAATAAATCGCCAGTTAAAAACGCGCCATTTACACCCAATATTAAAAAGTGAACAAGTGGGTGATAAAAACTGCCTTTTTCATCATCGCCAGCACTACCATATAAAATAGCGCCCAAACCTAAAAGTGAAGTTAACGTAACCAATAAGGTAGACAACATATCGGCTACTAAGACGATTCCAAATGGTGCAGACCAATTACCAATAGCGTAAACGTTAATACCCGTATTATTAATATGTACAAGTAAAAATACACTAATGGCAAAAGTAGCTATTGCCATTACAATTGAAACTAAGCGGCGTATTTTAACGCTTTTACCACATGGTGGCAGTAATAAAATAACGGCCGTAAGCATAGGTAATAAAATAGGGAGCGAAGCTAAATGTTGGATCATTTTTGCTCCTTGTTATCTGCTGAGGTATTAGGCACATAACCATCAACATGGTCGCTACCTAAATCGGCGCGTCCACGTATTGCCAAAATAACCACGAATGCGGTCATCGCAAAACCAATAACAATAGCTGTAAGCACTAAAGCTTGAGGTAGAGGATCGGCGTATTCTGTGCCAGTACCAAGTACTACCGCTTTATTAATAGTAAGACGACCTGCTGAAAACAAAAATAAGTTAACAGCATATGAAATCATAGTAAGCCCAAGTACTACAGGGAACGTACGAGCTCTTAGCAGTAAAAACACACCGCAACTGACCAATACTCCAACGCAAGATGCGTACAATAATTCCATTAAATATTTACCTCTTTTTTCTGGGTATCTGCCGTCATATTACCTAAGCTTGCTAAAATCATTAGCGTAGCGCCTACAACCGTTAAGTAAACACCTAGGTCAAATGCAATCGCGCTGGCAAGCTCTGTTTTACCGACAAACGGAATATCAAAGTAGTCAAACCAAGTTGTTAAAAATGGCTTATCAAAGAACCAGCTACCCACACCTGTAAACAGTGAAATACCAATGCCTGAAGCTATGATTTTACGATAATTAACATCAAAACGTTCGTTTATCCATGCCGTACCATGCGCCATATATTGTAAAATAAACGCGATTGACGTTACCAGTCCTGCAATAAAGCCACCACCAGGTAAGTTATGCCCTCGTAAGAAAATATACGCCGACACCAACAACGCAAGCGGTAATAAACTTTGTGAAATACTCGCCAATAATATTGGATGACGTTCTTTAGCCCATGGGCGGCCTTCGCTGTCACTTGCAGGCATAAATAATGGAATTCGAGAAAGTACTTTAAATATACCTAATGCGGCAATGCCTAATACGGTAATTTCTCCAAGCGTATCAAAGCCCCTAAAGTCGACCAAAATAACGTTAACTACGTTAGTACCACCGCCACCAATTTTAGCGTTAGCAATAAAGAAGTCTGAGATTGAATCTAATGGGCGTGTGAGTAACGCGTAACAAATACTTGCTATAACTACACCTAACGTAGAGGCTATTGCTAAATCTCGAAGTACACGTAATGAACTTGATTCTTTTGGCGTATGTTGGGGCAAGAAAAACAATGCCAGCATAAGTAAAATAATAGTAACCACTTCAACGGTTAGCTGCGTAAGCGCTAAATCTGGAGCAGAAAAACGTGTAAATACAACCGACACCATTAACCCCACAATTGAGAGCATTAACAACGATACCATTCGAGAGCGATGCCAAATAACGGTGGCAAGAGCACCAATAATCAATAAGCCTGCACCAATTGCATTGTGCACATCAACAGGCGTAAGTGGCATGCTACCGGCAAGTTGTTGCATTTCAAATAATGGCCAACCCGCACACAGTAATACTACCGCTAACATAATTACAAGGTAGCGCTGCAGCGATCCATTTTCTGTACTGCTTACCTTTGACTGACACCAAGCAATAACGCTTAATATTACACGTTCAAACGTTTTTTTAGCGTTTAGAGGTGGTAACGATGCTTGAAATTGAAATAGATATTTACGATTAACATAAATAAATAAGCCGCCAACAACAGCCATTGCACTCATAAGTAAAGGTAAGTTAAATCCATGCCAAATAGCTAATTCGTAATGTGGCATCTTTTGCCCTAATACAGCTAAGGATGCCGCAGATAAGATGCCATCAATTGCAAAGTGCGGAAACATCCCTACTAATAAACAAATGACAACGAGTATCTCTATTGGTACACGCATATAACGTGGTGGTTCATGAGGTATTCGTGGTAAATTAATTGGATCACCGTTAAAAAACACATCGTGAATAAAGCGTGCGGAATACGCAACCGCAAATGCGCCTGCAACAGTTGCCAGTACTGGTATTAGCCACGACATAGAACCAAGTACTTGCTGATGCAGCGTTTCTGCAAAAAACATTTCTTTAGATAAAAACCCATTAAGTAATGGTACACCCGCCATTGCAGCCGCCGCGACCATCGCAAGCGTTGCAGTGTATGGTAAGTATCGCCACATACCATTTAATTTACGCATATCGCGCGTGCCTGTTTCGTGATCAATAATACCAACGGCCATAAATAACGACGCTTTAAACGTGGCATGGTTAATGATGTGGAATATTGCCGCAACAGTTGCAAGCTCAGTATCAAGCCCGAGTAACAGCGTTATTAAACCCAAATGGCTTATTGTTGAATAGGCTAACAAGCCTTTTAAGTCATGTTTGAATAATGCTATATAAGCACCAAACAACAGCGTAGCTAAACCCGTTAACCCAACGAGCAAGAACCACGTATCGGTGCCGGCTAAAGCAGGGTGAAAACGTGCTAACAAAAATATGCCGGCTTTTACCATAGTTGCAGAATGTAAATACGCGCTCACTGGCGTAGGTGCAGCCATTGCATGAGGAAGCCAAAAATGAAATGGAAATTGTGCCGATTTAGTAAATGCACCCAATAGCACCAATACCAATGCTACTTCGTATAAATCGTGAGATTGAATTATTGCTTTACTCGCTAGAATAACATCTAAGTCATAACTACCAACAATATCACTCAATAACATTAAGCCAGCAAGTAATGCTAAACCGCCAGCACCAGTCACAGCAAGCGCCATGCGCGCGCCCTTGCGTGCTTCGGACTTATGCCACCAAAAGCTAATTAATAAAAATGAGCTGATGCTGGTTAATTCCCAAAACAACCACAGTTGAATGACGTTGTTAGACATAACAATACCAAGCATTGCAGTCATAAATAGCATTAAGTAACTATATAACTTGGCCATTGAATCGTTAGCGCTTAGGTAGTAACGCGTGTAGAGGATAACGAGCAAGCCTATGCCTAAAATCATAAACATAAACAATAAACTGAGGCCATCTAACCGCAGAGATAAATCGAGTCCTATTGACGGGATCCAAGCTAATGAATAACGAATGGTTTCGCCCGCTAAAACTGCAGGTGCATGGTATAGAGTAATCCCCAAAGCCGTCAAAGGCGCGAGAGCCGTTAAACTAGTGCTTAAATTGCGGGATAACTTACCTGTGCATGCAGAAATAACACTGCCAATTAAGGATAACAAGGGTATCCAGAGCAAAGTCATAATGTAGGGCCTTTTATAATCATAAGTTTATCAGGGCGTCACTCTTTTAGGATTAAGTGATGCTTTTACTGCCTGTTTTTTAACGACATTAATAGTTATAGTTATACTGAAAAACACTAATTTTGTCTATATAAAGCGGGGTTATATGAATGTTTTCAAAACAAAAACTAACAATTTTTTCAAGCTAAAAAATCAATATAGCATTGCTGACGATTGTTAATTTAATATAGCCTTATTTATAGACGTAAGCTCATCTGAGTGACGATAGAAGTCCCCTTTAGTCATATCTAAATACTTCAACCAAAGTTCCCTGTATTGCGTTGAGAGCCCTAATTGTTGATACTGCATAATAGACCACTTTTCACTTGGCTTATAAGCAATACCTCCTTGTTGACAACTTTCACTTTTATGCCAACCTTCTGGTGCAGGTTCACCATGTGTAATATATAAATTTGGTGCTACAAACCCACTTCGTGCGCACAACCATGCTTGTTTTGATATAGGCAAAGTATACTCATCCTCAAAACGGTTAAAGTGCATAAGTTCGTGTAAAAATATACTGTAGTTTGCCTGTGAGTTAATAAGCATTTTGCCTTTACTGACATTTGCAGTGCCATGCTTTGGCATCATTACTAAAAAATCATAATTGCTAAAAAGCTCATTTTTAAATCTAGAGGCCTGCCAATCACATTGCGCAGCATTATTGATATTGCTTTTACAATTGAGCGCAGTCGCAACATACACGGGCTTTGAAAAACAAAATATATTTTCGCGTGGCTCTGGCTGCCGATTGTATGTAGTTATAAAGTCACCTAATTTATATAAACCATTTCGGTGATCGCTCATTACAATTACATTAAACATACAGTGCTTTTTAGGCTCATCAATATCCTCTAAAAAAGAAAAGCCCAAATTTTGTATAAATTCACGCGGTATATTATTTTCCGCTATAGATAAATGCAACCTGAGGTGATTAAAAACATCCCCTTCTGGTAACTGCTTTATATCGGCTAAAAGCTTTAAATCATCCCAACGTGATTGAGCTAATAACTGAACAGCTAACTCTTTACGCTCAATTGCATTTAATTTATTTATACCTGCCAACCAAAATTGTTTAGCCGTATCACTGTCGTTATTATTTAAAAGTCTTATTGAATAAGCATATTGTGCAGAGGGAATGTGATTTCTAGCCAATATAGCTAGGGAGGTATCTGGTAGTTGCGGTAAATGAACCGCAAAATAATTAGGGAAGCGTCTATAGACTTTTAACACACTGGCCTTTGTGTTCAAAACATGCCAAAAGCCAATCGCGTCAAGGTGATTACCAGAGCCTGTTATTAAAAGGCTACACAGTAATACACCTGCCAATTTTAATGCCTTAACTTGCGTCGTCACCAGCCATTAACTCAAGTTCTAAACGTGCATATTTATACTCAATAAACTCATGTACATTAGTTGCTAGAGCTAATCTAAAATAATCAGCGGCTAAGTATTTATCACCAGCAGCCTGATGCAATTTAGCTAAGTAAAAATAAGCTTCACATAAACGCTGAGCATATTCTTGTTCCGACTTAACACCCTCACTAATGCCAGATAAAAAAGCATGCTCGCTCATATCACCTGCAAAAAGCGAAATTAGTTGAAACGCCCATTGTGAATCGTCAAGTGCTGTTGCATTGGTTTTAAGTTCAACAAGAGCTTGCTCCTTATTTACCTTAGCATCAGCTAAATAAACCCATAATACACGATAAGGGTCATTTGGAGAGCGAGCTAAAAATGCACTAAAATCGGTTTTAGCAATACCAGACCTATCACCATAATAAAGTGCAATACCTCGATTTAAATAAGCATATTCATGATCTTCATCAAGCTCAAGAGCCGAATCGAAAAATTCATAGGCTTTTTCATATTGTTGCATTAGCGTATGTTGAATACCCAAAAAATTATATACTTCAGCTAAATCAGGCTTAAGTTTTACAGCGCGGTTAAAATCAATACGCGAAAGCGTAGTCATGCCTAAGCTATCAAATAACACACCACGGTCATAATATAACTTCGCTTGTTGATCAGGGCTTAAATCTGCTCTATTCAATAACTCTGAGTAGCGTGCAATAGCAATTTCACTTCTAAAGTCAGAGGCTAAAGGTGCAGTAAATGGCACATTAACAATCGGGGTTGGTTCTGATTCTGTTGTAGTTTGGCAAGCGCTTAAAGACAAAATAGCGAAAGATGCCAAAGCTAAATGTTTGAGTATCATTAAAATCCTTAATACCAAGATAGGTAGCAATATGACAGACGATGTTTCAATAGGTTCATAGCAATTGATGAACTATTATTGCTCTAGATAAACTGCTCAGTAATTAGGTAAAATTATGTTGTGAGTTTGTCACTTTTAAATTTGAACACTATTTATGAGTAATTTAGCTTCCTTGAATAATCTTTGTTTAAATTTAATTAGCCTCATTAAAGCATAAAAAAAGGGGCTAAACAGCCCCTCTTTTATATTATCCAGTAAATATCTGGATGAAGTATTAGCAATTACGCGTCAGTTGGCGCGTCAGCTGCAGGTGCTGCTGATTCCATTGCTTCTTTAATACTTAGACGTACACGGCCTTGGCGATCTACTTCTAGTACTTTAACTTTAACTTCTTGACCTTCAGAAAGGTGATCAGCCACGTTATTAACGCGCTCAGTACTAATTTGAGAAATATGTACTAGACCATCTTTACCAGGAAGAATGTTTACAAACGCACCGAAGTCTACGATACGTACAACTTTACCTTCGTAGATAGTACCTACTTCAAGTTCAGCTGTTAATTGCTCAATACGGCTAATCGCATTAGCTGCACTTTCGCCATCAGTAGCGGCAATTTTAATTGTACCGTCGTCACCGATTTCAATCGTTGTGCCAGTTTCTTCAGTAAGCTGACGAATAGTTGCGCCACCTTTACCAATAACTTCAGCGATTTTCTTCTGTGGGATTTTCATTGTGTATATGCGAGGAGCAAACATTGATAGCTCTTCAGAAGGAGCAGAAATCGCTTCATCCATCACTTCTAAGATATGTAAACGTGCAGCTTTTGCTTGTTTAAGCGCAATTTGCATGATTTCTTGAGTGATACCTTCGATTTTGATATCCATTTGAAGTGCAGTAATACCCGCAGCAGTACCGGCAACTTTAAAGTCCATGTCACCTAAGTGATCTTCATCACCTAAAATGTCAGAAAGAACAACGAATTTATCGTCTTCTTTAACTAGACCCATCGCAATACCGGCAACAGATGCTTTAATTGGTACACCCGCGTTCATAAGTGCTAGAGAAGTACCACAAACAGACGCCATTGAAGAAGAACCGTTTGATTCAGTAATTTCAGATACTACACGGATTGAGTAAGGGAACTCAGTAAGTGTAGGCATTACAGCTGAAATACCACGCTTAGCAAGGTTACCATGGCCGATTTCACGACGCTTAGGAGAACCAACAAAACCAGTTTCACCAACACAGAATGGAGGGAAGTTATAGTTAAGCATAAAGTGGTTTTTATGAGTACCCGTTAAATCGTCGATTAACTGTGAATCACGTTCTGTACCAAGTGTCGCTGTTACTAACGCCTGAGTTTCGCCACGAGTAAAGATAGCAGAACCGTGAGTACGCGGTAATACGCCAGTCATTACGTCTAGTGCACGAATCATATCTGGTTCACGACCATCGATACGTTTTTCGCCAGCAGCGATACGGCCACGAACGATTTTCTTCTCAAGTGAACCGAAGATTTTGCCAATTTCTTGCTTGTCTAAAGACTCGCCTTCAGCAAGTTCAGCTGTTAATACTGCAACAACTTCATCTTTAGCTTCACCAAGTGCTTCTTTACGCGCTACTTTATCAGTGATTAAGTAAGCTGCGCCTACTTTATCAGCAGCAATAGTTGCTACTTTATCTTCAAGTGCAACATTTTTCTCAGGTGCAGTCCAATCCCAAGTAGGCTTGCCTGCTTGCGCTTTAAATTCTTCGATTGCAGTGATGATCGCTTGAGATTGCTCATGACCGTATACAACAGCACCAAGCATTACGTCTTCAGCAAGTACGTTAGCTTCTGACTCAACCATAAGTACCGCTTTATCAGTACCGGCTACCACTAAATCAAGTTGGCTTTCTTCAAGCTCTTTTAATGTAGGGTTAAGTACGTATTCGCCGTTGATGTAACCAACGCGAGCTGCACCAATTGGGCCACTGAACGGGATACCAGAGATAGCAAGTGCTGCTGAAGTACCAATCATCGCAACCATATCTGGTTGGATTTCAGGGTTAACAGAAACAACAGTTGCAATAACTTGTACTTCGTTTACAAAACCGCTTGGGAAAAGTGGACGAATTGGACGGTCAATAAGACGTGCAATAAGTGTTTCGCCATCGTTAGGACGACCTTCACGCTTTAAGAAACCACCTGGGATACGACCAGCAGCGTACATACGCTCTTGGTAGTTTACCGTTAATGGGAAAAAGTCTTGACCTGGTTGTGCTTCACGCTTGCCTACAACAGTTACTAAAACTGAAGTATCGCCAATGCTTACTAGTACTGCGCCGTCGGCTTGACGAGCGATTGCACCAGTTTCTAGTGTCACTGTGTGTTGACCTAGTTGAAATTCTTTAATAATTGCTTGCACTTAAAATATTCCTTAAATGTATTCTAATAAGTTGTCATCAAAGTACCAATTACAGTACATAATTGTATTCAGTTGGAAATCAATTAAGTACTACAATTGGCAATGATGTGGATAAGCGTAGATAAACCTTTTTATCTACGCGCATAGTATATACCAAAGCTACTTCAAAATGCGAGTCTAGGGTGTGTTGTTCTTTGCGGATTGAAATTTGTTCAATCTAACTACTCGATTTCAGCTGGGCTTATTTAGCGGTTAAATACAATAGCTCTTGGTAAGCTATGAAATGGGGGTTTTATATTGCAATTCAATAGGTTTAAGAATTTTCTTAATTTAAAAACACAAATTTCAGGCACAAAAAAAGGAGCTAAAAAGCTCCTTTTTCTATAATCTAGTTCTTAGCGACGTAGGCCAAGTTCTTTGATTAGTGCAGTATAACTAGTGATATCTTTACCTTTAAGGTAATCAAGTAGTTTACGGCGAGTGCTTACTTTACGAAGCAGACCACGACGTGAGTGGAAGTCATGCTTGTGATCAGCAAAGTGACCTTGAAGCTTGTTGATATCATAAGTAAGTAATGCTACTTGTACTTCTGATGAACCTGTATCGCCTTCTGCACGTGCAAATTTAGCAATGATATCGATTTTTTCTTGATTGCTTAGTGACATAGTAACTCCAAAAATTAAATTTAAAAGGTGTCTTAGCCGATCACTAATTCAGCCAAAACGATTAAGCGGGCGTATTCTACCAACTGTGGGAATAACTACAAGTTAATTATCCCCATCTACAACTAATAAGCCACTACTGGGCACATTAGTTGCTTATTCAGGCTTTACGTAATCATCTTGCTGGCTAGCAAGACCACGTTTAACCTTTAAATGTCCATTTGAGTTGCGCTCACCAGTACCAATAAATATATTATCCGCAACAACTTTAATTGCACCATCAGGTAAAGCGATTGGTAATTCTACAGCTTGCCCGTGACTAAAAACTCCCCCTTGTTCTTTTGTGATTTCAACAACGGGTAAATCAGTTAAAGCAGTGTCTATAGGTAATAACAACGAGTCTAAATAAGTTGAAGGCGCAAGCTCTTCTTCTTTCGCTTTAGCAAGTAATGCTTCAATTTCATCAAGCGATACCATTTTATCTGCCGGATACTGACCAACAGCGGTTCTGTGGAGCATAATAACGTGTGCACCGCAGCCTAGGTTTTCGCCTAAATCGTCAACGATTGTACGAATGTACGTCCCTTTAGATACATGAGCCGTCATTTGTAATACGTTGTTTTGTTCATCAAATTCGTCAAACGATAAGCTAAACACGTTTATTTTTCTGCATTTGCGAGGTACTTCAATACCTTCGCGAGCGTACTTATATAACGGTCTACCTTGATACTTAAGTGCCGAGTACATTGACGGATATTGATCAGACTCACCAACAAAAGCAGCAATTTCTTTTGTTAGCTGTTCACGCGTTACGTTCACATCTTTAGTGCTAACAATTTCGCCATCAGAATCTGATGTTGTTGTACGCTCACCCAGTTGTGCACGAACGATATAGGTTTTATCTGTATCGAGTAAAAACTGCGTAAACTTAGTCGCTTCACCAAAACAAATTGGCAGCATACCTGTAGCAAGTGGATCTAAAGCACCTGTGTGCCCAGCTTTTTGCGCAAAATAAACACCTTTTGCTTGCTGCAGAGCTTTATTTGATGAAATGCCTTGCGGTTTGTTTAACAACAAAATACCGTCAACTGCACGGCCTTTACTGCGCTTTGCCATCTGTATCAGTGCCTTCTTCGCTATCTGTATCGTCTACGTGCTCAGTACTTTCTTCGCTATCTAAAACTTCATCAGCATCAACACTTTCTACGTCTTCATCAACATGCTTTGCGTTATCTTCGCGGATAATAGAATCCACTAAATTAGAAATACGCATACCTTCCATTAATGAGTTATCAACAACAAACTTTAACTCAGGCATTATACGTGCACGAATACGCTTACCAAGTAACGAGCGAATATAACCCGTTGCTTCATTTAGTACTTTTGCGCTTTGCTTTGCTGCATCTTCATCTTGTGTGTTAAACACAGTAATGAAAATTTTGGCATAAGATAAATCGCGCGATACTTCTACCGCTGACACTGTCACCATACCTAAGCGTGGATCTTTAATTTCGCGTTGTAAAATTACAGCAATTTCTTTTTGGATTTGCTGTGCAACACGATCAGTGCGAGAAAATTCTCTCATTATACTTGTCCTAAAATAATAACTTATTGAAATTAAATAATAAGTTAACTAAATAATGGATATGCAAATGGGGGCTAAGCCCCCATTTAAAATCTTAGCGTAGAGCGTGTAGAACGCCCGGGCGTTAACCTTAAGCGTTCAATACACCCTAGTAACAATTATAGAGTACGTTGTACTTCAACTGTTTCAAATACTTCGATTTGGTCACCAACACGTACGTCATTGTAGTTCTTAACGCCGATACCACATTCCATGCCGTTACGAACATCAGCAACATCGTCTTTAAAGCGACGAAGTGACTCAAGCTCACCTTCATAGATAACCACGTTTTCACGTAGTACACGGATTGGAGCGCTACGTTTGATAACACCTTCAGTAACCATACAACCAGCAATTGCGCCAATTTTTGGAGACTTAAATACGTCACGAACTTGAGCAAGACCAATGATTTCTTGTTTAAACTCTGGCGCTAGCATACCTGACATGGCTTGCTTAACTTCTTCGATTAAGGCATAAATTACGCTGTAATAACGAAGGTCTAAGTTTTCAGTATCAATCACTTTACGAGCAGAAGCATCAGCACGAACGTTAAAGCCAACTACAATTGCGTTAGACGCTGCAGCTAGAGTTGCATCGGTCTCAGTAATACCACCAACACCTGAACCAACAATCTTCACTTTTACTTCATCAGTAGAAAGCTTAGTTAGTGAATCAGAGATTGCTTCGATAGAACCTTGAACGTCTGCTTTAAGTACCACGTTAACTTCAGAAACATCGCCTTCAGTCATGTTAGTAAACATGTTTTCAAGCTTAGCTTTTTGCTGACGTGCTAGCTTAACATCGCGGAACTTACCTTGACGGTATAAAGCAACTTCACGCGCTTTACGCTCATCTTTAACAACAGTCGCTTCGTCGCCCGCAGCTGGAATACCAGAAAGACCTAAAATCTCAACTGGAATAGATGGACCAGCAGATTTAATGTCTTTACCGTTTTCATCGCGCATTGCACGAACACGGCCATACTCAAGACCACATAATACAATGTCACCTTGGTTAAGCGTACCAGATTGAACAAGTACTGATGCTACTGGACCACGGCCTTTATCAAGACGAGATTCAATAACAACACCTGCAGCCATACCTTCAGTAGGTGCAGTTAATTCTAAAAGCTCAGATTGCATAAGCACAGCTTCAAGAAGGTCGTCAATACCTAAACCAGTTTTAGCTGAGATATGAACATACTGCGTATCGCCGCCCCACTCTTCTGGAATAACGTCAAGTACAGCTAGTTCGTTTTTAACGCGATCTGGATCTGCGCCTTCTTTATCCATTTTGTTTACAGCAATGATTAAAGGAACGCCAGCTGCACGTGCGTGCTGTACCGCTTCTTTAGTCTGTGGCATAACGCCATCATCTGCTGCAACCACTAGGATTACGATATCTGTCGCTTTAGCACCACGAGCACGCATTGATGTAAATGCAGCATGTCCTGGTGTATCTAGGAACGTGATCATATTGCCGTTTACATCAACATGGTATGCACCAATATGCTGTGTAATACCACCGGCTTCGCCTGAAGCAACTTTTGCAGAGCGAATATAATCAAGAGTCGATGTTTTACCGTGGTCAACGTGACCCATAACAGTTACTACTGGAGCACGTGGCTCTGACTTACCATCTTCATGGCGGTCATTAAGTACTGTTTGCTCTAATTCGTTTTCTTTAACAATGATAACCTTGTGACCCATTTCTTCTGCAACTAATTGTGCAGCTTCTTGGTCAATCACTTGGTTAATGGTAACCATGTCACCCATTTTCATCATTGTTTTTACAACTTCAGCGCCTTTAACAGCCATGCGTGATGCAAGCTCAGCTACTGTAATTGTTTCGCTAATACGCACTTCGTTTTTAACATCAACAGTTGGTTTTTGGAAACCATGCTGCAGCGATGCTGGTGCTTTTAACTTAGACTTGTTACGGCCTCTTGACGCTGCAAATTTATCTTTTGCTGGCGCTTTTTTCTTTTTCTTAGCACGGCGTGTACCTTGCTCATCACGAGCATCGGCAACATCTTCTGCTTCACGTGCGTAAGTAGAAGTCGTAAGATGGTGATCCGCTGTTTCTTCGCGTTTCTTACGCTCTTCTTCTTCTTTCTTCCAGCGTGCCGAGTTTTCTTCAGCTAGCTTTCTTGCTTCTTCTGCTTGACGTTTCGCTTCTTCTTCAGCTTTCTTCAATGCGGCCTCTTCTGCTTCTTTTTGCAGACGCTCAGCTTCTATGCGATCTTTCTCAGACTTAGCACTTTGCTCTGGGGTCATCTGCTTTTGTTTCGCTTTACGCTCTGCATCTGCTTTGCGTTTAGCTTCTTCTTTGGCTTTACGGTCAGCGTCTTCTTTCGCTTTGCGCTCTGCCTCTTGTTTCGCTTTTAATTCTGCGGCTTCTTGCTCAGCTTTTTGCTGCTCTTCAAGACGTACTTTTTCTTCAGCGGCTAGGCGTGCTTGCTCTTGCTCTTGTTCCATTGCGCTTTTTTTCACGTACGTACGTGTTTTGCGAACTTCAACTTGAACAGCTTTAGCTTTACCCGTAGAGCCAGTCACACTTAATGTGCTTTTGCTCTTACGTTGTAAAGTCATACGCGCTGGACCATCTGAACCTGTACCGCCATGATGCTTGCTTAAATGATCAAGTAACGTTGCTTTTTCAGCTTCTGTTACATTATCAGTTGCTTGCTTAGTGATACCTGCTTGTGAAAACTGCTGTAGCAATTTATCAACAGTTGTACCTATATCGCCGGCTAGTTTTTCAACATTTACTTCTGCCATAGTGTGTAATACCTCCGTTAATAAATTACTCGTCTGCAAACCAACAAATGTTTCGTGCAGCCATAATTAGTTCACCCGCTTTTTCAGATGAAAGTTCTGTAATATCAACTAATTCGTCAATACCTTGCTCTGCCAAGTCTTCAAGTGTAACAACACCCTTGCTTGCCATAACAAATGCTAAGTGACGCTCTAAGCCTTCAAGCGCAAGTAAGTCTTCAGCCGGCTCTGCGCCTTCTAAGCTTTCTTCCGTTTTAAGTGCTTTAGTTGTTAATGCATCTTTTGCACGTGAGCGCAGCAGATCAACTGTTTCTTCGTCTAAGCCATCAATTTCTAAAAATTCAGATGCTGGTACGTACGCTACTTCTTCAAGTGTCGAGAAACCTTCATTTATAAGTAATGATGCAAACTCATCATCAATTTCTAAATTTTCAGTGAATAAGTTAAGCAACTTATCTGATTCAGCTTCATTTTTAGTACGCATGTCTTCAACAGTCATTACGTTTAGTTCCCAACCTGTTAGTTGGCTTGCTAAACGAACATTTTGACCATTACGACCAATCGCTTGTGCTAGGTTATCTGCATCAACTGCAATATCCATTGAGTGAGTGTCTTCATCCATTACGATTGAAGCAACTTCTGCAGGTGACATTGCATTAATAACAAACTGCGCTGGATTATCGTCATAAAGAACGATATCAACACGCTCGCCGCCAAGTTCTGACGATACAGCCTGAACACGTGCGCCACGCATACCGACACATGCACCAATTGGGTCAATGCGTTTGTCGTTAGATTTAACTGCAATTTTAGCGCGAGAACCTGGATCACGCGCAGCTGCACGTAACTCAATCATTTCTTCGCCAATTTCTGGCACCTCAATGCGGAATAGCTCCATTAGCATTTCAGGCTTAGAACGCGTTACAAATAATTGTGCGCCGCGAGCTTCAGGCTTAACTTCGTATAAAAGGCCACGGATACGGTCACCCGGGCGGAAGTTTTCACGTGGAAGCATATCATCACGGTAGATAACAGCTTCAGCGTTATTGCCTAAATCAAGAACGATAGAATCACGTGTTGCTTTTTTAACAACACCGGTTACTAACTCACCAACTTGATCTTTGTATGCATCGACTACTAAAGCACGCTCAGCTTCACGTACTTTTTGTACGATTACTTGCTTAGCCATTTGCGTAGTTATACGGTCAAATTTAATTGAATCTATTTGCTCTTCAACGTAATCGCCCATCTGCAAATCAGGTTCTTCAACCTGCGCAGCTTCTAACGTAATTTCGCTGTATGGGTTCTCTAAAGAACCATCTTCTAATACTGCTGCAATCTGCCAACGACGGAACGTATCGTAATCGCCGGTCTTACGGTCAATTGCTACACGTACTTCAATTTCGCCATCATGCTTTTTCTTTGTCGCTGTCGCTAATGCGAACTCTAAAGCTTCAAAAATCTTTTCTTTTGGAACCGCTTTCTCATTGGAAACGGCTTCAGCAACCAATAATATCTCTTTTGCCATGGGTAATGCCTCGCTTGCCCTATTCCTTCGCACTCGAATTTAAAACTTAGCGATTAAATTCGCACGTTCGATGTTACTAAGCATGATTAGATGCTCTGCACCATCACTAGATAGTGTGATCATATCGCTGCTAACTGCTACTAAGTCGCCCTTAAAATTACGGCGACCATCCTGTGGAAGTTTGGTACGCACGCGTACTTCCTCTCCTTGCGCCTGCTCGTAATGATCTTGTTTGAATAATAGACGATCAACACCAGGAGACGATACTTCCAAATCATATTCATTTGTAATTGGGTCTTCGACGTCTAAAATCGCACTAATTTGGCGACTTGCATCCGCACAGTTATCAACTGAGATCCCATCCTCATGAGCAATATACACTCTTAAGGTAGAATGGCGACCCGCTTGTACAAACTCAAGACCATGTAATTCAAAGCCTAACATTTCTACCGCTGGCGATAACATGGTTACTAAATCTTGTTCAAGTTTTGTCACGAAAATCCTCCATACAAACAAAAAAAGGGCTTATAGCCCTAAAATACTGAGTTTAAGTTTTGATTTGATGACAAAAGCCATAAATCGAAAGGTGCAGATACAACAACGCCCCGAACCAAGCGGGGCGTCACACCAATAAAGCATAAAACTGTGTGGCCGAGGGCCGAGCTTGGTTGCGAGTCAGTAACTGACCAAATTAAACTACATTAGCCTAAACGCAAAACGCGCATTACTTAGAATGCGCGATATAAATTAATAAGCTTACACTTATTAGTAGAATTGGTTGCGGGAGCCGGATTTGAACCGACGACCTTCGGGTTATGAGCCCGACGAGCTACCAGACTGCTCCATCCCGCGCCAATAGATATTAAATCTTAATTTAATATCGCTGTTAGCGGTTATACAACACACTAAACAATGGCGGCTATTATAAGGATGTGCGGGATAATTAGCAACCATAATAACTAATAAGTTTATAAAATTTGCAATTCGTCAAGTTGTTAATTTAATGTATTACAAATTAACATTTGTTGTAATAACCTTTAGGGCCTCATTATCTTGCGAGCCTAAATTTAAAGCACCCGTTTAGCTTCTACACAAGGCTGTGTCGATCATGTGTGGTTATTCCTCACAAATAAGCGATAGCACAGCATAAATGCCAAACATACGCTGTCCTCAGGTAAAACAGATTTAATCCTCAAAGATCAATAACCCCAATCGTAGCATTGAAGTAAATATTAAACAGCCATCCCAATGAATAGATAATCAATCTCATTAACAAAAACAAAATAAATAAAATCAGTGACTTATTAATTAAACCCTCTATTTAAGCCAATAAACCCGTGCGGTTTCAACTTCTCTAGCTATAATAAAAGCAACGAAAGCAATAACAATCACAATCACACTTAATGCAAAGAGGCATTTAATGAACACAAACCAATCAGTATTATTAAAAAGCCTACAGATTGTTAAGCCGAATTTCCATGCTTTTACAGCACGCTTTCATCGTAAATTAGCAGAATCAGGTATTGTAATGAATTACCCAACTGCAAATCAATTCAACGAAAAAAGTTATACGTTTTACTGCGTGCTAGAGCGCATAATTAAACATTTAGATAATCCATCTTCTGTCACTCCTTTTTTAACACATTATTTAGAACACCTAAATAAACGTAATATTCAGCAAACTGATATTAAAATATTGTGTGATATTTTTTACGCTACTTTAGAAGCTCATCTTGGTCAGCATTTTTGCTTACAAAGCCAAACCGCATGGCAAGAATTTCTAACCTTTTTTGAAAACTGCACTAACAGTTCACTTTTCAATATAAGTAACGTTATTTCACTTCAACAACGAATAAGCAAAACAAAAAATAATACCAATTAGAACCTGTATTTATTGATCATTCTTTTATAACAAATGCGCTTATATATAAGTAGGTATTGAAATACATATAAGCTAAGCATAACAACACTCAAGTTTATAATGAGCCGGTTAAGCTTCATTAAGTAGTAAAAAAACAGCCCCTTATAAAACCAGCAAAGCTCAATACCTTTTTAGAATTAGCTCATCGAGCATTAAAAACACCAGCTATTGTAAAACTCCACGCATAATTAAGCGGTACTACAACACCTTTAAAAGATCGTTTTACGACACTTTGGCGTACTAAACATATTTGGTTCTAAGTATGAAACACTATAAAACACTCAGGCTTATTTTGGGCGACCAACTAAACCCATCGCATTCTTGGTTTAAACAAAAAGATAATGAGACCCTTTATATTATTGCTGAACTTGCACAAGAAACTCATTATGTTAAACACCATATCCAAAAATTATGTGCTTTTTTCCATGCTATGGAAAACTTTGCTTCAGCGTTAAGCCAGGCTGGTTTTAATGTATTGCATTTAACCTTAGATGAGACTTGTAACGACAACAATTTACCCGATTTGCTTAACCGTATTGCAAAACAATACCAATGCTCGGTAATAGAGTATCAATACCCTGATGAATTTAGACTTCACTCGCAATTAGAACAATTTAAAAAAACGCATATGCTAAGTGTGAGGGCTGTGGATAGCGAACATTTTTTGTTCCCCTTTTCACAAATTAAAAAACGCTTTGTAAAAAATAAACATGTAACGATGGAGCATTTTTATCGCGATATGCGCAAGCAGTTTGATATTTTAATGGACTCCGGTAAGCCTGAAGGAGGTAAATGGAATTTTGATAGTAACAACAGAAATAAATTTTCTAAGAACGACATACACGACATCCCCTCTCCAAAGCTATTTACTAATGATGTAAAGTCAATTATATCTCGCTTAAACAAACATAAAGTCGCTTATTTTGGCAGTATAGATAATCAACTCACTTGGCCAACAACGCGAAAGCAAGCAATTAGTAGCCTTGATTACTTTTGTGAATATTTGCTCGTTAATTTTGGCAAATTTCAAGATGCTATGACTGACCAGAGTAAGCATAATACTAGCCTTTACCATAGCCGTTTATCATTTGCTTTAAATACAAAAATACTACACCCGCTTTATGTAATTAAACGCGTAATTACTGAATATAAACAAAGACCCAGCGAAATATCCATTTCACAAGTCGAAGGTTTTATAAGGCAAATACTGGGTTGGAGAGAATACGTACGCGCCATCTATTGGGTTAACATGCCCGACTACGCAACTAAAAATCAACTACAAGCCAATAATAAGATGCCATCCTATTTTTGGACTGGCTCTACTAAAATGAATTGTTTAAGCCACGCACTTACACAAAGTTTAGAAACCTCATACGCGCATCATATTCAGCGCTTAATGGTTATTGGAAACTTTTGTATGCTCACGGGAATTAATCCTGATGACGTAGATAATTGGTATTTAGGTGTCTATATAGATGCAATAGAGTGGGTAGAAATGCCTAATACTCGAGGAATGAGCCAATTTGCCGATGATGGCATTATTGCTACAAAACCCTACGCAGCAAGCGGAAACTATATTAATAAAATGAGCGATTATTGCAAGCGTTGCCAATACGATGTTAAACAAAAAGTGGGAGAAAAAGCATGCCCCCTTAATAGTCTGTACTGGAACTTTATGCACACCCACCGCAGTAAATTAGAGAAAAACCCGCGTATAGGAATGGTTTATAAAAACTGGGACCGACAAACCGAAGAGCAAAAAACAGTGCTATTAAAACAAGCTGCTGCGCATTTAATTGATTTAGAAAGTTTGTGATATATAAAACAGGTAAAATTGTTAATTAAATGTTTAATTCTTCTGTCATTGTAATGTAATAGCGCTATCTTTTAATAGCGTTAATTTTTAAATATAGCAATGAGATAAAAATGAAAAAAATATTAACGTCGGCAATTATATTACTTACAAGTATCAACCAAGCACACGCATTTAGCCAAGAAACCCATAAGCGGATTGTTATTGACGCTGTAAGTTATATGGAGCAAAACCCACAATCAACGCAATATGCAGCACTGTCGCAATATGCTTTACAAAATAAAATGTCAGTCTCACAACTGGCTGAGCTACTAGGGCAAGCAGCCTATGATGTTGATGATTTTGAAGATACTTTTTTATGTGGTGCCATTACAGGCTCTTGTGTCCAAGCTCCTCTTTGGGGCGCGGCTGAAAGCATTGTAAAATATACTAGCTATTGGCACTTTCAAAACCATACGCAAGGCGCTGATCAGCATGGTAATGATTTTGGCGGCTATAACTACGACAAACTCACTGTATGGGGCACCATTGATAGCTTAGCTGCGGCTTGGTTAAAAGGAGACTATTTAGATGATGGAAAGGGAAGAGAAACGGGCTGGTTTAATGCTGACTCTTCAAAATATAATAGTTATGACATTACCGAAGCTCATTACCGAATTGATAGTCAATCAAACTATAGTATGTATAATGATTTTGAAAAAATCCCTTTTCAACCAATCGATAACTTAGGCCAATACTGGTTTCAAAGCTATTTAGACAGTGGTAATCCACAGGTACTGGGCTTTGTATTTCATACAACTGATTTACTTCAGCCGCATCACACATGGACAACTTCAGATTTAAATCACTCTAGCTGGGAAGGCTGGATAAAGGATTATTATGATCAAGAACAACTCAATGATCCTAGCTTAATACGTCAAGCAATAAATACCTTTTCACCGTTAGATAAAGCCTCAACGGATGTACGTCCATTGCTAACCCAAGGCGGCTCTTTTTCGTACGCTCAAGGAGGTATTGTGCTTAATTCGGAAGATCATTACGACCGTGTTGATACCGCAAAACAAGTTATCCCTCATGCTATTGCAATGGTTGTACATTTATTAAATCATGCCATGGTTGCCCGCTAATGAGGTATTTAGTCTACCTATGTGTAGTAATGTTTGGGCTGCTTTACAGCAGCCAAGCATTTACGAGTGTTGAAAAGTACACACCCGCTGAAATACAGTTGATGCATCAAATATATCAACAGCAAAATAGTGACATTAGTCTTTCGCAAACACGCTATCGTTTATACGAAAACCAATTTTTACTAAGTGAAGCAAAACGCCTAATGCCCAACAAGGTAGCGCGTTTGTCTGATGTCGGTTTTACCACCGGTTACCATGTAGAGCGCTACCTAAATAACCTTTTTATAAATCAACTACATTTACCACCGAGCATCGAAGCTTCTAATAATGTTAAACATTTTACGGCCAGCTGGCTTACAAACACATTAGGTGAATATCCTGCAAATGGACAATATTCTGAAACGAAAAAAAACACATTAAATTTAGTAAAACTTGAAAATTTTGCGTTTCCTGCAATGTCTGTTTATGACTTCATTAAACCAC
Source organism: Pseudoalteromonas sp. S3431 (assembly GCF_000690035.1). Taxonomy (NCBI): domain Bacteria; kingdom Pseudomonadati; phylum Pseudomonadota; class Gammaproteobacteria; order Alteromonadales; family Pseudoalteromonadaceae; genus Pseudoalteromonas; species Pseudoalteromonas sp. S3431. The sequence continues at coordinate 93,587 of NZ_JJNY01000045.1, read as the reverse complement.
TTTCTATGCAAATACGGTTTAGATTGCATCAAGGCGATAACCAGTTATTTCATACAGAAATAGCTAAAAAGCATCAATATTTTATAAATTTAGAAAAAGCGACCAACGCGTTTAAAGCAAAAGATATCAACATTGATAATTTAATAAGCATTGCTCAAGGTGACATCTTGCGCCCTTCGATTCAAAGCTGGCTTGGCGTAAAAGACATGATGCATGGACAAAGCCCGATACTCGAACAATTAGAAAAACAAGTTTCCGAACAACAAATAAATCAGTATTACCAAAAGAATAAAAGTCGCTTCAAATATTTATACCAAATAACAGCCCAAGGTGCTGAATTTAAAAACAGAAATGACGCGGTTAAATTTAAAAATGAAGTGGCAAAGAGTACTTTCAAAGTTGCTTTAAAAGCGGCTAATATGAATGATATTTATAGTAAATTTAATAATAATATCAATCGAGAGCATAAAAAAGAGTGGGTAGTACAACTTGCATTTACGCAAAATGAGAATGAGCTTTCTGAAGTCATTCGTTCGCCAACGGGATTATGGGTTGTGGTGTTAACTAGTGACTATGAATATAAATATTTTGCAGCAACGGGCCAAACAGTTCGCTATCAAGCGATTAAGTCTGTGGCGTTACAAAATGCGCATCAGCAATACCAGCAAAAGTGGGCTGCGTGGCACACACAAAATGAGATTAAGTTATGAAAATAAAGCTCCCGGCACTCATTATAATGTCTTTAGGCATCACCCTCATATACTACTTATCTGGCTCCACCGAGCAGAAAAAAATGGTACTAGCGACTAAACAACCAACAGATGAGCGTCCTACAATAAAGCAAACAGTACACACCGTAAAAAAAATTGAAGATGTACATTCTTCAAATATTAAAAAAAGTACCTTGAATGAGCATGCTCAACAGGCAATTACCGAACCGAATTACTTACCCCCACTAAATAAAAGTAAACTAAGCAGTGTTCAATACAAGGGGGATTTAGACGACTATAAAGCCTACGAACAATTTCAACAAGAGAAGCGGCGCGCACTAGAAAGTAGCTTTGTAAGTGCTGTTAATAGCAAAGTAGCAACGCTAGAAAACTTACTTGCTAAAGGGCGTAAACAAGGAATGAAGCAAGAGCAGCTTCAAGAAGCGATTGATAAAATTGCTCTGCTGAAAAAAACACAAAAGCACTTAATTAGCCTGAACTCTGGTCAAGATATTTACTAACGTATTGAATAATAGTGATATTTAAATTTATTTTCTCTAGCAAGAGATTTTCAGTGAAAACAAGGCGAATTTACGCGTCAATAGCTAGCCTATTGCCAGTAAATTCAACGTAGTTAGCGCTGAAAATAGCTGCTTGAGATAGATTTATTATCCAGAGTTCAGGTTAATTAGCCAAGACTAAGAGAACGCTCTAGATTCAAGACCATTTAAAACTCTATTGCATAAAAAAAGCCGTCTCAAGCGAGACGGCTAAACAATCAGGGGAAACTAAGGTTAAACAGGGTTTATTTATCTTCGATTAAATGACCTTGCCCTATCTGAATTTTACGAGGTTTAAGTGCTTCTGGGATTTCACGCTGAAGCTCTATGCTCAATAAGCCGTTAGCTAAATCTGCACCAAGTACTTTTACATGATCGCCAAGCTGAAATTTACGCTCAAAGTTACGCTCCGCTATACCTTGATGAATAAACTTACGTTCATTATTCTCATCTTTATTAGCCTTAGTACCGGCGACTTTCAACGTGTTGTTTTCTGACTCAATGGTCAACTCGTTATCACTAAAACCAGCAACGGCCATAGTAATTCTGTATTTGTCTTTATCGAGCGCTTCAATGTTATAAGGAGGAAAACTTGGCTGTTTGTCTGTACTTGCTGCCGCATCCATAAGTGATGCTAAATGTTCGAAGCCGATAAATGAACGATAAAGTGGTGATAAATCTACTGTACGCATAATAATATCCTCATATTTAAGCGATATTTTGCATGTGCTTTTCTATTGAACAAGCTCAAGCAAAGTATAATTAATAATATAAATTTCAATTGTTTAAGTTTAATTTAGGACCCATCAGGCGTCCTACTTAACTATATATGGACGGTAAAATTGTTTTCAAGTAAATTTATTAAAAAATAAAATATAAATTTAAGCGCGCTATTAAACACGCCTAAATTTATGCATAACAACTTAAGAAAATGTTCCTCTAATAGGGTAATCATTTTCGCGTGTATATTGAATACCTGAAAGTAACTGCTGCATATCAGGGCGTGAAAACGGGCTGTTTGATTTATCTAAAACTTGCACTTGATTTTGCTCGTTTAGGACAATAATTGCAGGCTCTGCAAACGGATGATCTGTCTCAGTGTTACTTCTTGGCTCACTGATATACAAACCTAATTCAGTCATTTGCTCAAGCGTTAAATTATAATAAAGAGGAAAATTAACGTCTAGCTTTTCAAAGTGCGCTTCCAACTGAGCATGGCTATCACCACTTACAGCAACAACTTCAACACCAATATCTTTAAAATCTTGAGTCATTTTAGCCAAAGCATTTAATTGCTTCGTACACATAGGGCAATGCTGACCTCGATAAACAACTATCATTTTCCATGGAGCATCTGTTATACGCTGCGTAATATCAACCTGTTCTCGCTCTGTATTACTTACAATCAGCTCAGAGAGTTTTGATGCGGGTTTTACTGTGTTATTACTCATAATGTTCTCCTTAAGAAATGTTATAAACCATTTACCAAATAGAGCTTAGGGCAGATAACTAATTTTCAAGAGGATAAATTGTAACCAAGATTGAATTATCGACTCTAATAACATCAATACATACATAATCTATTTAAATAAACTTAGCTAAACGCATTATAAAAATACCTCTGAAGCTTTGCAGCTAATTCAAAACATTTTCTGCATCGTGTAATTAATTATGCTTATGGCACGCTTTATAAAGCTTCAAATATAGCCATTAATGGTAAAGCTAAAAGAAAGGTTGGTATTAGACCCAAAGGTCGTTTTATTGGTAAGCAGATTTATTTTTGGTAACAAATTTATGACGATTTTTAATGCGCAATATGTCATTTTATTTTGTACGCTAAAATTAACGATTGAAATTTTGGTAAACTGTAACTTTATGTCAGCTTATTCGGATTCATTGGGCTAAAGCTAATCAAGTGAAGTATATGCCGGCATAAAGTTACAAACAAAGCTTTACAAAGTTAGATTCCTGAAAGCACAATCGACTGGTACGGACTGCGCTATGCACCATGAGAGGACGTTGGCAATGTTAATTGCTTGTTATATGCCCATCGGTATAGGCTTTAACTTAGCTGATAAATACAAAGGATGAGCAGGCTCCCCTGATTTATTTAATTTTAAATAATTTAAGTTAGGCATTAGTTCCAAAATTTGTTTAGAACGCTTTAAAAAAGAACCGTCATTACCCCATGCACCAATAACTAATTGTGCATCATTGGATAATTTTGTAAGCCAAGCGTCATTATTTGAACCAATAGGATCTTTAGCTGATTTCATATCTCGTGGTTCGGTTGCTCTGTATGCAAATAAATTAGACATGCATACACCACCGTAACCCCAAAATTTAGCAAAATTTATACAACGAATTAGTGTTGGATCATCATTATTTTCATCTGCCGTCGATGGATTTAAACCAATAAACATAACTATTGGTTTTGTTGTATCCCATGTTCTCCATAGTGCATATCTGTATTTACGGCATTCAGAAAGTTCAGCAGTATTCTTCATGTCTGGAACCTCTAAGGGTATATAACGAGGCTGTAGAATAACTCCAACAGCAAAATCCAATTAAAAATCGAGTTCCTGTAATTAACGCTAAGCGCTTTTAAAGCATTAGGTAATCATATGGAAACCATAAAACAGGCTTTTTTCTTAAAAAGAGTAATTCTACAGCCTCCATTGGCATTTAAGTGGATACGAATCCTATTTAGATGCTGGAAAACACATACGCCCTAAGATGAATCAACTTACTTAACCGCATTGAAAAGTAAGGGATCATCGCTGTTAAAATTTGCGGTGGAAAGTGAGCTTTAGCGCTTGCTGTCCACCTCAGGGCGTGTTGTTAGTTTTTTATTAACGCTTCAATATCAAAGTCTTCAGAAAAATAATCTTTATAGACTTGAACTTCAGCTTCGGTAAAACCAAATTCATAAATGAATTTCTCTGCTATTTTTTCAGGATTAGGGTCTAATATTTTAATTTTTGGTTTGTTAACTCTTTTCATGAATGACTGTATAAAAAGCTGAGTACTCTTTATATCTGTTTTAGGAAATGAATAGCCAATAAGAATTATCTCATCAGCCTTTTGAATTGCTTCTGATGTTTTAGACCAAAGTGAACCAAACAACTCTCCATATTGATCATATTTCTTTTGTTTAACAGGAGGAATAATCAATGGAATTGTCGGCACGCCATCTCGAGGTGCTTTCCCTTTTTCGAAGTGCGGTTTAGGTTGGCTAACAAATTCAATTTTTTGCCCATCTGGATCATATGCGACCATATCTAAATTTACAGGATAATACCCATAAGAAAAACGTCCATAACCTCCCATAAAGCGTCCTCGGTGGCATGGATAAGGCTCCTCTGTCGACTCATATACATATACGTCTTCGGGTTTCACAAGTCGATTTAGAGTTGTAAAACCATCAAGCATATTTGGATGAATTGTTAACCAATTTGTTGACCCATGAAGTTTTAACAATTGAACCATTTCATTGTTTGATCTGTTAACTGAGTCGTCCCAACCGTTCCTATAAACAGATTTAGGACTGAAGCTATACCCTTGATTCACATTCCAATTTGATGTGTGCTCTAGAGCTCGTTCAATTAATGTATCCCAGTTAAATGTAGCTATCACGTCATTTTTGGAAACTGATTCTACTAGTTTTAAATGAGGCTTTGAAATAGGTCCATTTTGAATCTCATTAATCACAAATGAAAATAAATAAATTAACTCATTATAAGACATTTGGTGAAACATTGATTCATTTTTGTTTCCTGCATCAAGTTCAATTTGTATATCTTCTTCAATAGATGAATGAAAATCTTCTATATCTATACCTTTACGAAGATAAGAATATGGATCAATACCATACTTATTCGTAATATATAAATGAATTTGCCCCTGTAATACCCATAAATTATTTGGTATCTCTAGCTTGTCATATGTTTCAAAAAAATCACAAGCAATTGGCATTCTTATTCCTGTTTTAGAGTCTCCATACGCTTTGGAAGCACCAGCACCTAATATAAAAAGTTTCACTATAAACTCCCAAAAAAACTAACGAGCCTGTAGATTAACTCGTTTTTTATTTATTTTTATTGATAAATAGACCATAGCTGAGTTCCTATTTTGGTTCAATTGATTACTGTATTTTTACGTAACATATAAAAAAGTGTTTGGTGTTGTTTTAATTGGCGTTTTGGACGGGATTACGGGTGTTTTAGTGGCTTTATTTTGGGTTAAAAGGGCTTCCCCTTCTTAATGCATCGTGTTTTGCAGCTTTTCTATATTATGAACAAGGTAATACAGTTGCCGCAGCGTAAACTAAAGGCATTCACTTTCATTTGACCCCGCAAGGTCAATTTATTCATCCCTTTATTTACTGTAATATTCCGCTTTTTATTCAAAGGAAAGTCGATTCAATACAGCCGAGTCGTTTGCTATTCTTTAATAAACAGCTATCGTCGTCCAATTGGGCTGTCTATTTTTACTTTCATTTTGTCTACATAGCTCAGCTTTTTACGTGATTCGTTATTTATAAAAATACACTCTTCATACTGTTTTTGTTGGCTTTTTTCGCAATAATTAGGATGGGTATCATCCTAATTATTTGTGGTATCACCAGTAAAGGCCCTTGTAAAAAGCTCAAAAAAAAGAAATTAACATTGCGCTAGGCAATGACTACTTAGCTTCACAAGGTATAGCGTCATTGAGAGATATTTGGATCGGTATTCATTACTGGAGATGAACCGCTCATTGCGGACCCGCATGATGGGAGGTGTGGGCGCTGGAGGTTAGAGACCTCCGGCTACCCGATTATAAGCGAAACCATTTTATTTGCATATTTTTTCAACCTCTTCGTATGCAACAACAAAGTCTGGTGAAATTACAACCTTTTTAAGCAAATTATCCTCGCTTAAATAAGACCAAAGTATGTGATTACTGTCTTCAGATTTTTGAGTAATACTATCTTTATTTTCTCTCAAGTCTTCACAAGAGGGAATATTAGAATACTTATTAAGCAAGATTATTTCTCTTTTTATTATATCTTCATTGCGATCGTCAGATATGCTAGTTGCATATAAATATCCAACAGTTCCGCCAAAGAGAACTCCTAGAGTTAGATAAATTAGTGCTTTCATAGATTATAACTCCTAAGCCATATCAACAAATACCGGAGTATTCATAGGTGACCAACTAAATAATTTTTTTGCATCATCTTCACTTAGGCGAACACAACCATGAGATCCTAATGATTCAATACCAACGACTTTTAAAAAGGATGTAACACTTACAGCATTTGATTGATGGATAGCTTTACCATCATTTGTAAAAAACATCGCATAATCCATTTGTGCATTATATGCACGGCTTCTGTATTTTTGATGCTTTCTGAATATATGGTGTAAAGAAGGCTTTATTGCCGTAGGGTGTTTTTTATCGCCAGAGGCGCAATGAAATTCATGTATTTTCTTTTTTCCATCGTAAGCGTAAAGATTTTGATCATCCAAATCAACGATAATATGTTTCCCTGTAAGTCTTACACCACCAAGGTATAAAATAGTAGAGCCACTTGGACTAACTACTCCATCAGCCTTATTTCTTCCCTGTATACTGGCTTGAAAGTCTGAAATACACTGTGTTAACTCCTGAATAATATTTGGGGAGCAGGAGTTTGGAATTTTTAATCGAAGAAGTTTTTCTCGGTAGTACGGATCTTTTTTTCTATTTTCTAATAATGAAATGACACTCCTTAAGTCTGTATTGCTGTTAGTTCCTCCCTTACCAACTTTGTTGAAAATATAGTTAGCTGTTCCTATATCATGTTTTTTTTTGGGTGTTGCACAGTTACCTTGTGACACTTTACTTCATCCTTGTATGAGTTAAAAAATAATCGAATGTATACTAACAGTTACATAAAATAATTACTGCCAGTAACGGAGCTTATAACGAGCCTGTAAATTAACTCGTTTTTAAATTTATTTTTATTGATAAATAGACCATAGCTGAGTTCCTATTTTGGTTCAATCGATTACTGTGTTTTTCATAGAATATAAAAGCTGGTTTGGTATTGTTTCAATTGGTGTTTTGGAAGAGATTACGGGTGTTTGAGTGGCTTTTATTTAGGGTGAAAAGGCTTGCACTTCTTAATACATCGCTTTTTGCAGCTTTTCTATTTATGAACAAGGCAATACAATTGCCGCAGCGTAAACTAAAGGCATTCACTTTCATTTGACCCCGTAAGGTCAATTTATTCATCCCTTTATTTACTGTAATATTGCACTTTTTACCTAAAGGAAAGCCGCTCCAATACAGCCAAGTCGTTTGCCATTCTTTAATAAACAGCTATCGTCGACCTATGGGGTTGTCTATTTTTACTTTAATTTAACAAACTAACAAAAATATGCCACTAAATTTATTTTTAGGTTCAGAGTCTGTTTCTTTTTGTACAGGGTTAATTCCCCCGACACATTTATAAATAAAATGTTCGTCTCACACGCTTTGGCAATTCGGCGGCTACTGATCAAACCATGTGCATAGCCCAGTAAAATAATCTTTAGCATTACCGAAGGCGGATACGCGGCAGGCCCGTTTTGTCGTTGTTATACCACGTGTCAAATCCCGATAAATCGAGTTTATTTTCGACGATATAACAAAGGGCATATTCAAAGGTACCTGGCAGAATTTGCTCAGCGAAATTGATAGGAATGAATTTGTTTTGACAGGATAAGTCAGGCTTGACTTATCACCAAAAAAAAGTGCCATAACAGTTTACCATGGGTGAATAATGCCTATTAGATCACAGCGAACAGAGGGATTGAAGGTTAAAAAACATTCAATTAAAAATAGTGGTATACGTTCCTAAAAAGAGTAACTCTACCACGTCCGATGCAGTAACTTGTTATGTGTTTTTTCAACTAGATAGTCAAGAAATAGCCTTATAATTGGATTTTTATATATACCTTGTTTATATACAGCATAAACGCTACCACTAGACTGCTCATTAAGAAGCGGCTCCCAATCTCGTAAGCAAACCACAAGCTGCCCACTTTTCACATAGTCAGATACTATCCAGTTTGAAAGCTGAACGACACCAAGACCACACAAGGCTGCCTCCAATAAGGGTGTGCCGCCTTTTGATTTAAGATTACCACTAACTAAGACCTTAGTCTTACGACGATTTTTTTTAAAATGCCAGTAAGTTCTTCGCCTCTCTTGATTGAGTAATAAGCAATTATGTAATGACAAATCTTCAGGTTTTTCAATATTGTCATTTTTTGACAAGTAATCTGGTGACGCACAAACAAAGGTATGATTTGGGATAATGTTACAAAATTTTAAACTCGAATCTTTCGGTGTTCCTATACAAATTGCCAAATCAATATTTTCCCCTGCTAGATCAACCACCTTATTCTCTAGCTCAATTTCAATTGCTATCTTTGGGTATTTTTTCAAGAATTCAGGGATTATGGGACAAACACTTAACCGACCAAAACTCTCAAACACTGAAACCCTCAAATTTCCTTCAGGCTCTTTATGACTGTCAGTCATAGACATAAGTATAGAATCACAATTAGAGACCAGATTAGAGGCTCCCTCTAAAAAAATATAGCCCTTATCTGTCAGTAATAATTGGCGCGTGCTACGTTTAAATAGCTCGGATTTCAGCTCATATTCAAGATTATCAATGGCACGAGTAACTGATGACGGAGCCATATTTAATACTTTGGCAGCTTTAGAAAAGCTACCCAACTCAACGACCTTTAAAAATATACGAACAGACTTTAACATAATAACCTTTGCGTTTTATGCAAGATTGTTTGGCTTATAGCATATATTCTAATCATTATTTGATAGGCATACAATGTATCGCGTCACTCATTTACACAAGCGAGAAAAAATATGCCGAGAGTACCTTTTGAAAATATACCCGAGAATTTAATGAACTGCATGATGCAAACAGAGAAATACATCAAGAGCTTAAACATTATTGATGAGTCTTTTATGGAGGTGTTGAGATACAGGGTCTCAGTGATAAACCAGTGCGCTTACTGCATTGAAATGCACTTTAAAGAAGCTATTGCTGCGGGTGAAAGTGAATTGCGTATTTACTCATCGTCGGCATGGAAAGAAACGAACTTTTATAACGAATCAGAGCAAGCATTACTGGAATGGACTGAGTCTGTCACAAAGCTCAATGACTCTACAGACCAAAGGCAACAATCGTTTACTAACTTGAAAAAATATTTCAGCCAAGATGATATTTCAAATTTAACCTTATCAATCGTACAAATTAATTCTTGGAATCGTTTGGCAAAATCTTTTGGCTTTGAGGCCGGTAATTATCAAGTTGGACAACATTAGTAGATTCACTATTCGGCGTCATTAATCGCTGCCTGACACATAACACTTTAGTATTTATGCAACACGCAGTTTGTGTTGCATAATCGCTTGTTGGGCTGAGGCGCTACCTGCTCGGTGTGTCAGAGCAGGTGTTGTTTATGCTATGGGAATTTGCTTTTTATGGCCTAACCAATATCTAGCCAATTTAATTGGCGTGTCCATCGCATCTAAGCTGTCCCTGCACTGCTCAGCGTTTGTTATGTCGTTATTACACTTAAATTTGGCTTGATAAGCAACCACTGTAAATTATTTCAGTTTTGACTTGTTCAATGAGTGTATTCATGGCTTACCTTCAAGTAATGGGTGGCCAAAATCACTGTACCACTACAATGTGCTATTTGCAGACGGTCAGGAGCTTCAGGAGCTTCAGGAGCTATAACGTCTAAAGTCTGGATTTGTCTGGCTTTCTGAAAATTCGCAATATTTTGCATAGTATTTTCCATTCGATTTCAGTTTATATAACAGTCATAAGCTTTTATGACATATTTATTGGAGCGTGTTAATAGTCGTTTGCCTATTAGCGGTAATGTATTTTGCTAAGTCTTCCACTGCCTCATTCGAATTTATTACTTGGTTCGACAAATAAACATCTGGTTCGATAGGTTGCTGACAATGCTCTTTTCCAGATGGGCGAGTAAAGATAAGTGTCGGCATGGTTAGTTCTAAATTAGAACCAGACAAAACATGAGTTTCTATACGCCCAGTAGTGCAAGACCTTACATTTGAGTGACCCGCAATGACAGCTTGTCGAGAGTCCTGTAGTGAGGTTAAAAAAAAAATAGTGGATGAATAACTGAGCGGCCCCATTAGTAAATATGCCCGTCCAGGTATCTTTAAACCCTTATGCGCGTCGACAGGCACTAATTGATTAAATGTGCCTTCAATAATCTCACCTTGTTTACCCTGAATAGGTCCTAGTTTAATATTTCGTTCCGTCATACGAATTTTAAAGTTTGACAGAAATGGAAATGGCTTGCTCGCAATGTAAGGTGCAATACCTTGCTGCCAATAGTGATCGGTCCCCCCCGGGTTGTGGCGAACGTCGATAATCACATCTTTGACGTTCGCATCTTTAAACGCCTGCCATGTTTCATCTAGAAATGTGAAAAAAGGTTGTTCTTGTTCTTGAGAATAAAAAAAGCGATCGACACGCAAATACCCTATGTCATTGTCTAGTATTCGACTTTGGACAAATTCCCTCACACCACCATTGTGATTTTCTGGGTCATCACTGACACCCATTATAGATAATTGCTTGCGCTTATTTTTATGCATAAACTCAATTTGATAATCTTTGCTACTACCAAACAGTAACCAGTACATTTTGTTAAATCGACTGGCAGTAAAAGCAGCCCTAAACTCTAATGAGTCGCCATACATTCTTGCCAACATAGTTTCAATTATTTTTGATGCCCTAACTCCGTTGACTGAGGTAATCTCATCACCGATTTTAATATCTGAATAGCCCTCAAGAGTTTCCGCCACAAGCAAACGTTGGGATGCATCTATCATTACGTCAAATGGAAATAGACGACCACCTTTCTGAATGTGGCTCTTAAATTGCTCATCAAGCTGTGGCGAAGCAATTAGCATGTGTCCATCTTTAAAGTAAGGATTCAGCTGAGAGAAGTATTTCCATGCTTCATAATGTGTCATGGGTGAAGTTATACCTTCTGACAAGGATTCTATCTGCGATTTAACTTCAGATACATCCATAGTAAAGCCCGGATCTGGGTGGATCGTATCAAGGCGTTCACTTAGCTCAGTCAGGTTGCTTTTTAATGCCTTAATGCTCACTATCTTGCCAGATGAAGACAGGTTAGTCTGAGTATTACCTTCTTGCGTTATTGTGTTTTTTGCAAATGGCTTTGGTTCATTCAAGCTAGTGCAGCCAACTACAAACGCAATAAGCAAAATTAAAATTATATTCTTCAATTTTTTGTCCTCATTTCTCTTTTCCACTATATAAATCGACTGATGAACCTTGTTATCCACTTGCAAATAATTTTCAAGTTTGCTTGATACAGCGGCAAAAGTAGCTACTCGTACCCGAGGTTAATAAATATTCACCAAACGTTTTATCCACGGCGATTAGGAGCTGTATTAAAGAGGTGTTCATGAGAAAAAGCGTCTGATTTTGACGAGTTGGACGTGCGATTCGGTCGGTTCGCACTTATTCACTATCGAGTTTCAGTTGTTTCCTATACTGGCTTGGGGTCATTCCTTTGAATTGCTTGAAAACGGCATTAAAGGTACTTTTTGAGGAAAACCCAGCAGATAGAGCTAGATCAATAAGTCTCTCTTTTGGATTAGAAGAGATTTGAGAACAGACTGTTTTTATTCTGTATTCGTTAACAAATTGATAAAAGTTCTTATTTGCTTGCTGATTGAGGATTTCAGATAAGTGATGACTACTAAGGTTGGTATATCTTGCTAGCGCATCTAAGGTAAGTTCACTTTCTAGATAAGGTTGCTCTTCTTCCATATATTGAACAATGTTTTCTAATAATTTAGCTCTAGTATTAGAGTCGAAGCATTGTGCCTTGGTTGTCGAGTTGAGTGCTTCCGCTGGAGTTTCACCCAAGTTATCAATGACAAATAAGTTTGGCTCACGCCACTGAGCCATCGAAACGCTGTATATCAAAGTAAAGGCAATGAGATCACTAGCAATAGCCAAAGTAGAATTTGCACCGATTATTGTGCTGACAGCTTCTGTCAGCAACATTCCTGCGTACAAATTTAATACTATCCATAACAAGGTAAATATTTTGGGATTAAAGTTGGAAAGCGTATCACGCGCATGGCGTCCACTTTTAGTTATCAGTTTGACACTCAATGCTAAATAAAAAAATGCCTGTACGAACATAATAATCTGAGTCAGCAGTTGGATATTTTCTTTGTGAAAAGCGTTATTAGCGATGTTGATTTTTTCAGTCGGGGTAGAAAATAAAAAATCTATATTTAAGAGAAGACAAAGTAATAACGGCGTAGCGTGAATACCATCCTTTAAATGGAATGACTTTTTAATTATCGCTGACCGAAAATATAAATATAAAAATGCACCAAAGCTGGCGGGAACAAAGTAGCCCCATCCAATTAAATTGGCAAAAACAGTATCCTCAGCATGCACTACAATCAAAGGGCTGCAGAAATAAAATGCTTGAAAAAGACACCAAACGCCCATTATGCGCCCAGTATTGTTAACGCCAGCACTAAACAAAAGCATTGCTGCTAATAAAATGCCTTGGAATGTTCCGATGGCATGAAGATATTGCATTGGCAAGGAAGTAAACAGCATGGGGATAGTTGTAAATAGAAATTAGGTAGATGTTTAATGTTGCTAGGTTAGCAGATTGCTAAACTTATTGTTAGCTGTGTCTGACATTTTATTCAGTTTGAGCTGTAGAGGTGATTCCAGAAAACAGAGCCAACGAGATCAAATCTTGACTTCATACTTTGCAATTCTTGACCGTCCGCCGATCGCTCTAAATCGACCATTAATTACTATACAAAGACACTGATTGTATTGAATGCTAACTTGCTACGCTTAATTGCTTTTACAGTATGTTATTTAAGTAGAACTTGCTGAGTTTATTTTAAAGTGTGTGATGGCATGGGTAATGAAATAAAAAATAAATTTTTATTAATGTGCTTTAGGTTAAATTATATAAGAGGTTTAACACCCAAATGAGGAATTTGGGTGGCAGTCTTACCAGCCACATCTCGGCACACACGTCACAAACTGTGGCTGCTCCCTTCCGGGCCTGACCAGGTTCGCCTGCTAGTGTTGCGAGAGGACCAATAAGACTACCATTGAGGGCCTTGGTTGGCGCGGGGGGATTATCTCTACTTTTGCTCTGTTATTCAAGGGGTAATCTAAAAAGAAAGTGCGATTGCATACTTCATATACAATCGCGGTGCATTTAGCTGTTTTAATGCGTATTAATTGCTCTCTAACTGAGTTTTAATATTACGTAATGCTGCTTTTACTTTTTTCATGTTCTCAGGGCCCATGCGTAAAAGTTGTTTTTGTGCAGCTGGTAATTGCTCCCACTCTGAAAATGCATATTGATATGTTACTGAATTACGAAGTAATGGTAAGTCGCCCTCAGGTTCTGGCGTATCAAGTAACAAATCAATTGCATCGGTTAGGGTTTGATTAAACTCATCATCGCCGTAACCTATTTCAGTGTATGCACTATTAATAAGCGGTTTATATTCTTCGTACATACGCACTGCTTGAGCTGCACTCATACTGGTGAATACTTTTACATACGGTGTATAACGCTCATAGCTATTAGGATCAATCGTTAAAATATCTCCTTCTGTTACGCTAAAACTCTCTTCTGGCTTAATAACAGGTGTATGCTTTTTGGCGATTTTGCCTTGGGCAATGTTATCTATAAATACAACACCACGGCGAATCACATCGTCGGTTATCATTAAGCTCATCACAGAATCACTTAAGTACTCATCCATTTTAGCAACAACCACCGTGTCACTTTCGTCAAGCGTCACTAATGGTTCTACTTTTGGGGCAGGCTCAACAGCGCGTTGTGTTGGCACTTCAAGTTCTTTAGGTTCCTCTGGTTTTACTGCAGAAGGAGTATCAATAATAGGAGCAATTTCTGGTTTAAGCTCCATTATTGGCTGCTCTTTAACTGGCGGCTCTACCTCTGTGCGTGTTACTTTTTCATCACTTGGTTTAAGTAATACGAAGGCAGCCGCGCATGCTACGACTATTAAAATAATAACGGCAAAAAGAAGATTGTTATTAGGTGGACGTTTTTGAACATCTGACACTTCTGGTTTATCTGACATACGAACTCCATAAAAAATTAAAATGCGATATCACTTAGAATACGCTAAGTGGATTAAATTCATTCTGACACACATACTATGACATTTAATAACACGGCAATAATAGCTCAAAGGTTAAGCGCTAAATTGTAAAGTTAAATAATGTAATGAGTATAAGGGCAGTTATCCTTTGATTCTTCTAGCTTAAAGACTTACAGTGAATAAATAAAGCAAAGACGTAGAACAGTTTAACCACCAATATGAAAATCAAGCAAGTTGATCCCAAAAAACCTAAAATAGCCTTGTTACTTACAGGTGGTGGCGCACGTGCTGCTTACCAAGTGGGCGTACTAAAAGCACTCGCTCATAGCATGCCGCGTACAGCTCCATTACCATTTAGGGTAATAAATGGCACCTCAGCTGGGGCAATTAATTCTGCAGCGTTAGCATGTTACGCCTCGTGTGCGCATTTGGCTGTACGAAAGCTCGAATCTGTTTGGAAAAACTTTTCAACCTCTATGGTGTACAAAAGCGACTTTTTAAGTGTGTTTGGTCATATTGCGCGTAATATTTTAACAAGCTTTCAGTCGGAGCATATTAATCACCCGCCTGCTAGCTTGCTAAATAATCGCCCTCTTCGTAGTTTATTAAACGAAATTTTAGATTTACACCGCATTGAACGCAATTTACATCGTAATTATTTAGATGCGCTGTCTATTACGGCCTCAAGTTATACAACGGGTGACTCGGTTGCATTTTTTCAATCTAATACGCAAACATCTTGGCAGCGTGCTAAACGCGAGGGTCGTGCTACGCGCATTAATGTTGAGCATTTAATGGCGTCGAGTGCCATTCCGATGGTATTTCCTAGCGTAAATATTTATAACCATTACTTTGGTGATGGCTCTATACATCAGCTTTCACCGCTTAGTCCATCGATTCACTTAGGCGCTGAAAAAATATTTATTATTGGGGTCGATCAACCTAAAGAATTACACCCACCGGGTTACTCTGCGCATTACCCAGGGCTTTCTGCTGTTGCAGGGCATTTACTCGACAGTGTATTTACCGACACTATGCAATCGGATTTAGAACGTTTGGACCGTATTAACCGAACCCTAGGGCTATTACCTGCACGCGATAAACATCAAGAGCTTAAACAAATTGATACGTTTGTAATTAACCCTTCGCAAAATTTTAATGCCATTGCAGCGCAGTATTACAACGATATGCCATGGGCTATTAAAGTATTGCTACGTACCATAGGTGTAAAAAAGCATTCGCAATCGAGCTTAACCAGTTATCTATTGTTTGAAAAACGCTACACCCAGCATTTAATGCAAATTGGCTATGAAGACGGTATGAAAAAATTACCGGAGATACGCAAGTTTTTAGAACTAGATTAAGCCCAAACAGAAACGTTATTCTATTCCGTCGAGCAGGTAGTGCTCTACTCGCTCAACGCGCCTTGGTTTTCCTTGCAGTACTAATATATCGTTAGCCAGTAATAAGGTTTGATCCGATGGAGCGTCTATTTCGCGATCTTGCCTGCGTAACGCTTTTATAAACACTCTTCGTTTTGTTAAATTAAGCTCACTAATACTTTTATTTACAGCAAACGCTTTATCGGGCAAAGCTATAACATGCAGGTATTCTAATCTATCGCTATTATTTTCATCGCTATCAATGTGCTCACCGGAAAAAAAGCTTTGCAAAAATTTATAGCGATTACGGCGCTCTTTACTTACACGCCTAACAATTCGGCTCATGGGTACACCCGACATAGATAAAACATGCGACACTAACATTAAACTTGCTTCTAAAGTTTCGGGCACAACTTCGGTTACCCCCAATTCTTTTAACTTTTCGAGCTGACTGTCATCTCGCGTGCGTACAAGTATTTTAACGTCGGGCGCTATTTGCTTTATAGCGTCTATTACTATTTGTGTTTGCTCAAATTCAGTAAAGGTAATAATGACTAAGCGTGCACGCTCTACCCCTGCACATTTTAAAATGTCTTTTTGTTTAACGTGTCCAAATATTACGGGTTCTCCAGCGGCTTTACCTTCTTGAACGAGTATTGGGTTACTCTCAATAGCGACATATTCTATTGCCTCTGGTTTTAAAAACCGCGCAATGGTTTGCCCAACTCTTGAAAAGCCACAAATAACAACATGATTACTGTAAAGCGCGCTACTTTTAGGTTCATTTTCCCATCCCATACTTGCGCGTTTTAATACGCCTAAACGTTTTAAAATAAGCGGTGTTTTATCAATTAAAAATGGTGTAAAGGCCATTGAAAGTACACCCAATGCAATTAAAAATGAGGTTTGATCACTCGTTAATAATTGCTGTTGTCCACTTAAGGCAATAAGTACAAAACCAAACTCCCCCATTTGCCAAAGCATAATTGCACAAGCCAATGCATCTTGTCTTCGCTCACCCATAAACTGCGCGCTTATTGCAACAACGGTTATTTTTAAAATTAATAAGCCAAGTAACGCACCAATTATAAATAAGCCATTACTAAACACATATAATAAATCAAGCTGCATGCCGACAGTTACAAAAAAAAGGCCCATTAAAATATCGCGAAAGGGCCTTATATCAGCCTCTAGTTGGTGTCTGTAATGACTCTCGCCCAACATCATACCGGCTAAAAAAGCGCCAAGAGCCATTGATAGACCAAACATATATGTTAGCAACGCGGCAAATAACGCAACCAGTAATGTTGTAAGCACAAATAACTCATCAGTGCGTACTAGCGCTATTTCGTTAAATACTTTAGGCAGTATCCATTTGCCTATAGCCCATAACAATAGGCAAACAAATGCGCCTTTAGTTAATGCAAAAGCAAGCGCCCAACTAATGCTTTGTGAATCGCTAGATGCTAATAAAGGAAGGATAATAAGCAAGGGAACAACCGCTATATCTTGAAATAACAATACACCAACGGCTAGTTGTCCACGACGCTGGTTTAGCTCGCCGGTTTCTTTTAATAACTTAACCACCACGGCAGTGGATGAAAGCGCCATAATGATACTAATAGCAAAGCTAGTTAATAAGCTGAAATTTAAGCAATATAAAACAACAATAAGTATCAGGCTGGTCACAACTACTTGTAGTGACCCAAGGCCAAACACAATATTGCGCATTGCCATTAAACGTGAAATAGAAAACTCTAACCCTAAGCTAAATAACAAAAATACAATACCAAGCTCTGCCACAAAGTCGATTTCGTGCGTGTGTGCCATCCAACCAATACCATGGCTGCCAGCTAAAACCCCTGTTGCTAGATACGCCAAAATAGGCGGCAATCCAATGCGCTTAAAAAACCATACAAAAAGTACTGCAACAACTAATAAGCCAAAAAATTGAACATTAATACTCTGCAAACTGAACCTCACGCTTGAATTAAACCAAGGGACTTACATTAAATATAGCAACCATCTGTTTTTCGGCCAGTTTTAAAATATGGCATAGAAATAGCTTAGTAATTGTAAAGCAACACCCTCGGGGGAGAATTTAATGGAAAACGTCCATATTTTGACACAACGTGTATCAGGTCGCGGTGATTTTTTGCCGTTCTCGGCAGAACACACACGTGTAGATGAACCAACTGAAACACACGAACTTGTTACTGAACTACAAACTAGTTTAGTTATTGAAGATGTTTTAGCTATGTATGCTAAGTTCGCAAAACAATTGCTAAACTTTTCGGGTATACAGTTTCAATCGACGCTTGGCACAGCGCAAACATCAGATAGTGATACAAACAATACACCCTATATTTTTGACTTAACAATAGCAGCAGAACACTTAGGGCAACTAATTTACTTTAGTAAATATCCTCTTAGTGCTGTAATTGAAAAAAAATTACGCGTTTTACATACCGCATTAATTTACCCACTTCGAAATGCGATGATGTATAGCCGAGTATTAAAACTTGCGACAAAAGATACCTTAACGGGATTAAATAACCGTAGTCAATTTAATGATATTTTGTCGCAAAAACTCGAAAATTGTCGCCGCTACCAACGTCCTTTTAGCTTAATGCTGCTCGACTTAGATAACTTTAAACAAGTTAACGATAACTTTGGTCATAAAGTGGGCGACGATACATTGAAAGAATTCGCTAAAGTTTTATGTAGCAGTATTCGTGGTACAGACTCAGTATTTAGGTTTGGCGGCGATGAGTTCTCAATTTTAATCGAAGACCCTGAGTTTACAACTAACAAAGTAGTTGCTGAACGGATCATGCGCCTTGTTAGAGAATCAAGTTTAATGTCGCAATATGGCGTAACAACCAGCATAGGTTTTACCTTAGCAAGCAGTCAAGATTGTGATAATGAGATATTTTCTCGCGCAGATAAAGGGCTGTATAAAGCAAAGGCCTCGGGCAGAAACTGTGCTAAAGCATATTAAAATTTAAAAATACATTTAAAATAAAAGAGTCTAACTTCCCCCGTTAGGCTTTTTTATTTTGCTGTATTGTCCTGTTTAAAACTCAGGACAACACACTAAAAAGCATGACTTAACGCTCTGACTTTATTGGTAAAAATCCATATATAACAAGCACTAAGCAAAAACCAAAAAAGAAACCACTCACTAAGTTAAGTAATGCAGCACTCTTTGCAATTGGCGTGAATAAAACTAAAATTAACGGCGTACTCACTCCTAAAACAAAAAACAGCCCACCTTTACCTAACCAATAAGCCAGTAATAATGCACCACATAATATTCCACCAGCAATAGCGTGACCCAAAGTAATTAGGTTAAGCGAAAACAAGGCATTAGCTAATACCGCGACGATAGCTGTAACTAACATCCCCAGTGGTGCTTTGTTTACTAGTGACAAGCCTACATGTGGTTGTTCTGTCATTATTTACACTCCCAAAAAATACCTGTTTCGTCAAGATGATTGGCACTCATAAAGTAGCCAACCACTTGAACCAATTCGTCATTATAAAAAATTAATGGCACATTAGCACGTAACCAAGGGGCTACTTTTGCATCTTTAAACCAATGTTTTAATGTATTACCACCTGGTTTTTTTTCCGGTTTGATCCGCGCATTGTTACAGTTAAAACGCACAGTAACTTTTTCATGCTTAAACGGCGGTCGAATACCCTTGCCATTTTTTTTTATTAGCAAACGGTCATCATTAAACTTAAGCTCATCACTTACAAGCATTTGATCTTGTAAGATTTGATATGGATTCACAAAATACAAATAGCCTTGATGGCGACGTACTTGCCCACCAGCCAAATCAATAAGCATTTGCGAATCGCTCTTAGCGCACATAGCTTGATTAATAATTTGCTCAAGTTGTTTTTGAGATGGCATAATTTGTGTAAATAATGCAAGCCACGCACGCACTATATTTGCAATGCGCGCAGTGCTGTATTCGCTTATTTTATTAATACACAATGCTTGATGCTGGTTAATACACTTATTTAAATCAAGCTGAGTATATTCATCTAGTAATGTTTGTTGTTGCTGCAGTAGCTCAATACTTCGCGCTGTACATTGCTCAAACCCATTAAAGCGTTCGGCTAATAATGGAATAACTTTGGAACGTAAGAAGTTTCGATCAAAGCGCTCATCTGTATTAGAGTCATCAGTAATATGCTTAATATTAAACTGCGCCGCAAACGCTTCTATATCGCTTCGCTTTACGTTTAACAATGGCCTAAAACATACACGGCCACTTTGCAGCAAACGCACTTGGTGCATGGCGCCAAGCCCTTTTAAACCCGAGCCACGCTTTAAGCGTAGTAAAAACGTTTCTACTTGGTCGTTTAAATGTTGGCCCAATAAAACAATGCTGCCTTGTGGGCTTAGCTCATCAAGTGCTTTGTAACGTGCATCGCGAGCTTGGGCTTCAAGGCTCGTACGCGACTGCTGCTCAATTACAACTTTTGCGGCTTTAAAAGGCACATCAAGCTCAATACATACGTTTTTGCAAAAGCGTTGCCAGTCATCGGCATACTGGCTCAAGCCATGGTGAACATAAATAGCCGATACATCAATTGCAGGGTTATCGGCTCTTAAAGCACGCATTAAATGCAGCAACACCACAGAATCAACACCACCAGAAAGCGCCACAGTAAAAACAGTGTTACCTTGCTCAATATAGCTATTTAGTGATTTTTTTAATTGCTGATAAATTGCTGTTGTATGCATATGGCCGCACTTTTATATAAAAACTCTGAACATTTTAAAGCAAAAAAGCCGCATAAGCGGCTTTTTTTTAACAATTAATGTGTTTAGCAATAACCAAACGACATTAAACGTTTGTAACGTTGATCAAGCATTTCTTCAAGCGTAAGCGCTTGTAAGTCTGCTAGGTCACGCTTAAGGCGTACTTTTAAGTTACGTGCCATAGCATCGTAATTACGATGTGCACCACCTAGAGGCTCATCAACTAAGTTGTTGATTAAGTCTAGCTCTTTAACGCGCTCTGCAGTTACACCCATTGCTTCTGCTGCAAGCGGTGCTTTGTCAGCGCTTTTCCAAAGAATAGACGCACAACCTTCAGGCGAAATTACAGAATAAGTGCTGTACTGCAACATGTTAACTCTGTCGCCAACACCAATTGCTAATGCACCACCTGAACCGCCTTCACCAATAACCGTACATATTGTCGGCACTTTAAGTGACGCCATTACTTTTAAGTTACGTGCGATTGCTTCAGATTGACCACGTTCTTCAGCGCCAACACCTGGGTATGCACCTGGTGTGTCAATAAAGGTCATGATTGGCATTTTAAAACGCTCAGCCATTTCCATTAAGCGTAATGCTTTACGGTAACCTTCTGGCTTTGGCATACCAAAGTTACGTTTAATTTTTTCAGCAGTATCACGACCTTTTTGTTGGCCAATAACCATTACTGGTTCGCCATCTAAACGCGCAATGCCACCTAAAATAGCTGGATCGTTAGCAAAAGTACGATCGCCAGCAAACTCGTCAAATTCCGTGAAAATGCGCTCGATATAATCTCGAGTGTAAGGACGCAACGGATGACGTGCTAACTGTGATACTTGCCAAGCGCCTAAATTAGAAAAAATCTCCTGTTTTTGTTTGGCACTTTTTTCTTTTAATTTGCTGACTTCCTCTTCTAACTCAAGGTCTAATTCGCCAGCGCGGCTGATACTTTGTAATTCTTCAATTTTTGCTTCTAATTCTGCAATTGGAAGCTCAAAATCAAGATAATTGAGGCTCATGCTCTAAACTACCTAATTAGTTAAATTCTAGTTCTACATCTTGCGCAGCCATTAGTGATAACTTATGGATTAAGTCGTCACTTGGCGTAACACACCATTCGATCCCAAGAGTTAATTGCGCCAACGCATCTGGACGTTGGTAATAAACCTTGATCGGACACGTTCCCATTTTATAGGGTTCGAGTACTTTTTGTAATTTATCGAAGAAACCTGCCTCGATTTGCACCATGTTCAGCGTCATTTTAATCGCTTTAATACGCTTTTCACGCGCTTGAGCAATGGTGTTTATTTCTCTGGCGGTCATTGTAATACCACCGGAGAAGTTATCAAAGCTGACCTGTCCAGATATTACCAAGATATTGTTAACTTGGAGCATATCTTGGTACTTTTCAAACTCGTCTGAATACAAGCGTACATCAATCCGTGCACTCTTGTCATCTAAAGTTACTAAGGCCCAACGATTTCCTTTTTTATTAATTAATACCCTAGAAGCAATAACTAAACCAGCGGCCGTTGCAAACACATCACGATTAGTTGGCTGTAAATCAACTATTTTTCCGCTAGTGTAATGCCTAAGCTCACGGCGGTACTGATTTATTGGATGCCCAGTTAAATAAAGGCCTAGCGTCTCTTTTTCGCCATCTAACCACTCGTTATCAGTAAGCCCTGTGGCTTTAATAAAAGCTTGTTCAACTTCATCAGGCTCAGTGGCTAATAAACCAAATAAGTCACTTTGTCCTAATTGCTCAGCTTTGTTGTGTTGATCGGCCGCACGCATAGCATCTTTTAAACTGGCTAGTAATGTAGCACGCCCAGATTGGGTTTTCTCTGGTCCTAATTGATCCAAAGCACCTGCGTAAATTAATTTTTCAGTAACACGTTTATTTAAGCGTTTTAAATCAACACGAGCACAAAAATCAAATAAATCTTTAAATGGGCCGCCTTTTGCACGCGCTTCTAAAATTGCTTCAACCGGTGCCTCACCCACACCTTTTATCGCGCCAATGCCGTAAACAATTTCACCTTCAAGGTTTACTGTAAACTTAAACTCACCTGCATTTACGTCTGGTGGTAATAAGGTGAGCTTCATGTTTTCACATTCATCCACTAAAATAACTATTTTGTCGGTGTTATCCATATCGGCCGACATTACCGCAGCCATAAACTCTGCAGGGTGATGCGTTTTCATCCACAATGTTTGATACGATACGAGTGCGTAAGCTGCTGAGTGAGATTTGTTAAAACCGTAACCTGCGAACTTTTCTACCAAGTCGAAGATTTTTATCGCAAGCTCGCCGTCAATGCCGTTATTTCTTGCGCCATCTTCAAACGTTGAACGCTGCTTTGCCATTTCTTCGGGTTTTTTCTTACCCATTGCACGACGCAGCATGTCGGCGCCACCTAGCGTGTAACCTGCCAGTACTTGCGCAATTTGCATTACTTGTTCTTGATACAAAATAATGCCGTAGGTTGGATCAAGTATTGGTTTTAAGCTTTCGTGCTGATACTGCGCATCTGGGTATGAGATTTCTTCTCGGCCCAGTTTTCGGTCGATAAAGTTATCTACCATGCCTGATTGCAGCGGACCTGGGCGGAACAAGGCCACAAGTGCAATCATATCTTCAAAGCAGTCGGGCTTAAGGCGGCGTACTAAGTCTTTCATACCACGCGACTCTAGCTGGAATACAGCTGTCGTTTCGGCTCGAAGTAGCAACTCAATACTTTTTTTATCATCCAGTGGAATGGTGTTTATATCAACGGGGTCTTTACCTTGGCGCTTCATGCGCACATTGGTCATATCGACCGCCCACTGCAATATAGTCAGTGTACGTAAACCCAAGAAATCGAACTTAACTAAGCCGGCTGTTTCTACATCGTTTTTATCAAACTGTGTTAC
The DNA here is from genome assembly GCF_000690035.1 of Pseudoalteromonas sp. S3431. Classification (NCBI taxonomy): domain Bacteria; kingdom Pseudomonadati; phylum Pseudomonadota; class Gammaproteobacteria; order Alteromonadales; family Pseudoalteromonadaceae; genus Pseudoalteromonas; species Pseudoalteromonas sp. S3431. The sequence goes on along the minus strand of NZ_JJNY01000045.1, from coordinate 69,988 downwards.
TGGAAACTTACCTTCGTCATCGCAATAAAGCGCAGCGAAGTCGGTAATAGTGGTTGGCGATATTACTACGCCACCCGCATGCTTACCGGCATTACGTGTACACCCTTCAAGGATGCGACACATGTCGATTAAATCTTTTACCTCATTGTCGCCATCGTAGGCTTCTTGCAAGCGTGGTTCTACATCAAACGCTTTGGCAAGTGTCATACCGGGGTCACCCGGAATCAATTTTGAAATTCGATCAACAAACCCGTAAGGATGGCCAAGCACTCGCCCTACATCGCGTATTACCGCTTTTGCAGCCATGGTACCAAAGGTAATAATTTGCGAAACCGCATCTCGACCATACAAAGCCGACACGTGATCAATTACTTCGTCTCGTCTATCCATACAAAAATCGACGTCGAAATCGGGCATTGATACACGTTCAGGGTTTAAGAATCGCTCAAAGAGTAAGTCAAACTCAAGTGGATCAAGGTCGGTAATTTTAAGTGCGTACGCAACTAACGAACCCGCACCTGAACCACGACCAGGTCCAACTGGAATATTATTATCTTTACTCCACTGAATAAACTCCATTACGATTAAGAAGTAACCTGGGAATCCCATTTGGTTGATTACACCGAGTTCAATTGCAAGACGCTCATCGTATTCAACACGTTTTACTTTTCTATCTTCTTCGTCGGGGAATAAAAACTGTAGTCGCTCTTCTAGGCCGTCTTGTGACACTTTAACTAAAAAGTCTTCAATTTTAAGCGAGCCGGTTGGGTAATCAGGTAAAAAGTAAGTACCTAATTGCACAGTTACATTACAACGCTTAGCGATTTCTACGGTATTTTGTAGGGCTTCTGGAATATCGCTAAAAAGCTCAGCCATTTGCTCTGGTGTTTTTAGATATTGTTCTTCAGAGAACCGTTTAGGGCGGCGCTTATCATCGAGCGTGTAACCATCAAAAATAGCAACACGAATTTCGTGCGCTTCAAAGTTTTCGGGCTTTAAAAACACCACTTCGTTGGTCGCTACAACCGGTAGCTGCTCTATAGCAGCAAGCTCTACCGCCATGTGTAAGTAATCTTCTTCAAGCGGTCGATTGGTGCGAACAAGCTCTAGGTAGTAGTTATCGCTAAAATGCTGCTTATAAAAACTAACAACCGATTCAATTACAGTCGGATTATTTTTTAATAACGCTTTACCTAAGTCACCGTCTTTAGCGCCTGAGAGAATAATTAAGCCTGCTTTTAGCTCAACTAACCACTCGCGGTCAATCACAGGGCGATGAAATACATGCCCACGCTGATACGCTTTAGATATCAGCAAGGTAATATTTTTATAGCCGTCGTTGTCTTTGGCTAATATGGTTAAGCGGCTTGGCTCGTCAGGAAATTCTGGGCTACGAACCCAAAAGTCAGCACCCACTATAGGTTTAATACCTGCATTATGCGTGGCGCCATAAAAACGCACTAAACCACAAAAGTTCATTTGATCAGTAATTGCAATGGCTGGCATTTGCAGCTCTTGCGCTTTTGCGACTATTGGCTTTGTTTTAGCAAGGCCATCAACCATCGAAAAGTCTGAATGAACTCTTAAATGAACAAAATCAGGAGCAGCCATGCTTAGCCCTCACCATTGACTTGCGCCAAAACCCGCTGCACAGGTTTAAAGCTTTTACGATGCTCGTCAATTGCACCGTATTGTTCAAGTGCTGCAAAGTGCGCTTTAGTGGGATACCCTTTGTGCCCTGCAAAACCATATTCTGGGTGGCGTTTATCAAGTTCAAGCATTTCGTCATCGCGTGCTACTTTAGCTAAAATAGACGCCGCTGAAATTTCGGCCACTAAGCTATCACCTTTAACAACAGCTTGTGCTGGCATAGTGAGTTTTGGCAATCGATTACCATCTATAAATACAAATTCAGGTTGTGTGCTTAATGCCTCTACTGCGCGAGTCATGGCAAGCATCGTTGCGTGTAGAATATTTAACTCGTCAATTTCTGTTGGACTGCAGCGTCCATACGCGTAGCACAATGCTTTTTCTTTTATTTCAACTACAAGTGCTTGGCGTTTTTTATCCGTTAACTTTTTAGAATCTGCTAAGCCTGCAATTGGTTTAGTGGGATCTAAAATAACGGCGGCAGTGACTACATCACCAACAAGTGGGCCGCGCCCTACTTCATCTACACCAGCAATTAAGGATACATTGGGTCTATCAATCTGCATTTATTAACTCCGCCACAGCATTGGCTGCTTGTTCACTGGCATTTAATCTGATTTTTTCGTGAATAGCTAAAAAGCGTGCTTTTAGCTCTTTGTTATCTGTGTTGAGCATAGGGGTAAGTGCGTTTGTTAGGTTAGTCACATTACACTCGGTTTGTAAAAACTCAGGCACTAGCTCTTCGTCGGCTAATAAATTAGGCAGCGAAAAGTACTTAATATTAAACGTAAATAAAGTTTTAAAAATCCAATAGCTCAAAGGCTTTATTTTATAGCCCACAACCATTGGTTTTTTATAAAGCATACCTTCAAGTGTTGCTGTGCCCGAGGCTAATAAAATAGCATCAGCAGCTTGCATCGCTAATTTTGATTGCCCATCAAGCAGGTTAACATTAAGGTTTGGTGCGGTAGCGTTTAATATATCACTAAACTGCGCTTTGCGTTTTTCGTTAACTAACGGCACCACAATTTTAAGATTGGGGTTTTTAGCTTGCAACTCTGCGGCTGTTTTAATGTAAGTCTCGCTTAGCAAACCAACTTCAGAGCCTCGACTACCAGGTAGCAGCGCCAGTACTTTGTCATCAAGGCTTAAGCCGAGTTCTTCTCGTGCTTTAGTATCGTCGTGCTCAAGTGCTATGTCGTCAGCCAAGGTATGCCCCACAAATGTACATGGGACTTGGTGCTTATCGTAGAACTCTTTTTCAAATGGTAATAATGCTAACACTAAGTTAGTGGCTGCACTTATTGTATGAATGCGCTTTTCGCGCCACGCCCAAACAGACGGACTTACATACTGTACGGTTTTAATACCCGCATCTTTAAGTGGCTTTTCTACACGTAAGTTAAAATCCGGTGCATCTATACCTATAAATACATCAGGTGGGTTATCTACAAAATGCTGCACGAGTTGTTTACGTATTTTAAGCAAACGTGGTAAACGCCCTAGCACCTCAACAAGCCCCATTACCGAAAGCTCATCCATGTCGTAAAGTGTTTTACAGCCCTGCGCTTGCATTTTAGGTCCTGCTATTCCTTCAAAAATAGCGTCCGGAAAGTGTTTCTTAAGGGCTTTAATTAAGCCTTCACCTAAAATATCGCCCGACAGTTCACCTGCCACAATACCAATACGTAGTTGTTTTTTATCTTTATTCATTTGATTTTATTTCACAAGTAAACCAGGCGTTCATGCTTGTTAGTTTACCGTGTTTTACTGTTTGGTTAAACGCTTTAAATAACTGGTTTTTTATTACCTAAGTTAAGGCTTTATGTTGTTTGTTTTTAATACTGATGTAGCATAGGAAATATATATTACGCTTTACTAATATGTATGTTGACAAAGATTGCACAAACGTAAATACTATTACAAACTTTCAGTAATTACTGAAAGTTCATTAAATTTTAACTTTGCCAATAAAATGTTGCCCTGTTAATCCGTCACTCTCAAGGAGCCAATAATGATAGATGAAACCTTTGTGGATCTATCGCGATTACAGTTTGCTGTTACCGCTCTCTTTCATTTCTTATTCGTACCGTTAACGATAGGTATGACCTGGATTTTAGTTATTATGGAATCGGTTTATGTTATGACCGGTCGCGAAATTTATCGTGATATGACTAAGTTTTGGGGAAAATTGTTTGGTATTAACTTTGCTATTGGTGTGGCAACAGGCCTTACCATGGAATTTGAGTTTGGTACTAACTGGTCTTATTACTCCCATTATGTAGGTGATGTTTTTGGGGCTCCCCTGGCTATTGAAGGTTTAATGGCATTCTTTTTAGAATCGACCTTTGTGGGTATGTTCTTTTTAGGCTGGGACAGGCTTTCTAAACGCCAACATTTAGGCGCGACCTTTTTAATGGCCATTGGTACTAACATGTCGGCGCTGTGGATTTTAATTGCCAACGGTTGGATGCAAAACCCAGTAGGCGCTGAATTTAACTATCAAACCATGCGCATGGAAATGACCAGTTTTGCAGAGCTTGTGTTTAACCCTGTAGCCCAAGTTAAGTTTATTCATACTGTATCGGCAGGTTATGTAGCAGCGTCTATGTTTGTGCTTGGTATTAGTAGCTGGTACATATTGAAGGGTCGTGATTTAGCATTTGCTAAACGCTCTTTTTCAGTCGCTTCGGGCTTTGGTTTAGCGTCAATTTTATGTGTAATTTTACTCGGTGACGAATCAGGCTACGAAGTAGGCGAAGTCCAAAAAGTGAAACTTGCCACAATTGAAGCCGAATGGCACACAGAAGAAGCTCCGGCTGCGTTTACCGCATTTGGTTTTCCTGATTCAGAAGAGCAAGTAACACATGCGGCGGTTAAAATACCTTACGCACTTGGGTTAATTGCTACGCGCTCACTAGATGAGCAAGTAACGGGTATTAACGACCTAGAAAAACAACATGAAGTACGTATTCGCAACGGTATGATTGCTTATGAATACCTTACAAAACTCAGAAACGGTGAAGATACGCCAGATAATATTGCCAAATTTAATACTCTAAAAGATGATTTAGGTTATGGCTTGCTACTTAAGCGCTACACACCAGATGTTGTAGATGCTACTGAAGAACAAATTCAAAAAGCTGTTAAAGACTCTTTTCCTAAAGTAGGCCCTATGTTTTGGTCATTTAGGATTATGGTTGCCTGTGGTGTGGCCATGCTAGGTGTATTTATATTGGCATTTTACTACAACGCACACCGCGTTATTGAGCAAAAACGCTGGTTGTTATGGGCTGCCGTATTGAGTATTCCACTACCTTGGATAGCGATTGAGTTTGGCTGGATTGTTGCCGAGTATGGTCGTCAACCTTGGGCTATATCTGAAATACTGCCGACCTTTTTAGCCACGTCGTCACTAACAGTAAACGATATTTTAATTAGCTTAACTGGGTTTATTGTTTTCTATACTGGTTTAGCCATTGTGGAAGGCTGGCTGATGATCCGCTTTGTTAAGCAAGGGCCAAGCTCGCTACATACTGGTAAGTATCATTTTGAATTACCAAACAAAGCTGATAAAACTGAAGGAGAGCAATCATGATTTTTGATTATGAAACATTAAAAATGCTTTGGTGGTTGATCATTGGTGTACTGCTTATTGGTTTTGCTATTACCGATGGTATGGATATGGGCGTTGCTATGTTGCTTCGCCTCGTTGGTAAAACAGATTCAGAGCGCCGCACAGTAATAAACACAATTGGCCCGCATTGGGATGGTAACCAAGTATGGTTTATAACTGCAGGCGGCGCGTTATTTGCGGCGTGGCCTATGGTTTATGCTGCTGCATTTTCGGGCTTTTACTTTGCCATGATGCTAGTACTCTTTGCTTTGTTTTTTAGACCACTTGGATTTGATTACCGCAGTAAAGTTGACTCAAAACGCTGGCGCAATAACTGGGATTGGGGCTTGCTTGCAGGCAGCGCAATTCCAGCATTAGTATTTGGTGTTGCGTTTGGTAATTTATTTTTAGGCGTACCGTTTAATATTGATAACCTTATGCGTGTTAGCTACCAAGGATCATTTTTTGGCTTGCTTAACCCATTTGGATTACTTGCAGGTTTAGTGAGTATTACCATGTTAGTTGCGCATGCGGGTATGTGGTTACAACTTCGTACAGCAAGTGTGGTCGCAGAGCGTTCGGGTCAATATGGTCGCTATTCTCTTATTGTGTTTATCGTGTTATTTGCTGCAGCTGGTTTTTGGGTGGCTAACTTAACGGGTTACCAAGTTGTATCTATGGCTGATACACAAAGCCATGCAGATCCATTAGCTAAAGTAGTAACAACAGCCCAAGGCGCGTGGCTTAGCAATTACAGCACCCGTCCGTGGACTATGACCTTTCCTATTTTAGCGTTTGTAATGGCACTAAGTGCGCTATTGTTTTCTAAATTGGATAAACCAGCACTTGGACTTATTTCAACAAGCTTAATGTTAATTGGCGTGATTATGACGGCCGGTGTTTCTCTGTTCCCATTTATTATGCCATCAAGTAATAACCCTAATATTAGCTTAACAATTTGGGATGCGGTATCGAGCCATAAAACGCTCAATATAATGTTTGTTGCAGTGTGTATTTTTGTACCACTAATTTTGTCCTACACCACTTGGTGTTACGTAAAAATGTGGCGCAGAGTAACGGTAGAAGAAATTGAAAACAACACTCATGGTAGCTACTAAGGAGACTAAACAATGTGGTATTTCGCTTGGATTTTAGGTGTACTTTTGGCCTGTACCTTAGGTGTAATAAATGTAATGTGGTACGAATTTCATCAAAATAAAAACAGCATTGCTGATGATGAACAAGCCATGCACGATTTATTAAATGATGCTAACAACACAAAAGATGACGACTAACCCCCGACCAGATCGCGCGCAGCAGCAATCACTGCGCGCTTTTTTAAAGCGTCAAAGTAAACCCGCTGCAGTGTGGTTAAAGTTAAGCATTGCACTGGGTACTTTTAACGCATTACTGATGATTGCAGGTGCTTATTTACTGGCTCAAGCTATTCATAATGTAATGTTTGAAGGTGATAACTTAGCCCAGGTCACTCATTTATTATGGCCCTTAGCAGGTATTATTTTATTGCGCGCGGTGTTTTTAGCGTTAAGTGAGCGCTTAAGTGCATTTGCTGCGCTTAAAATAAAATCGGCTATGCGCCAAACACTTCTCCATAAGCTCAGCTTACTTGGGCCTAGTTATATAGAACAACACGGCCAAGGCGCTACATTAAACACCCTGCATAATGGCGTTGAAGCACTTCACGACTATTATGCTAAATACTTGCCAGGTGTTGCTTACAGCGCACTTATTCCGCTGGCAATATTGGTTGTTATTTTTCCGACAGATTATAAAGCTGGGCTGATATTTTTATTAACCGCCCCGCTCATTCCTTTTTTCATGATTTTAGTAGGCTCTAAAGCCGAGGCTTTAAACCAAAAACGCTGGAAGCAACTTGCTGTACTGGGCAATTACTTTTTTGACCGCGTACAAGGTTTAACTCAACTCAAGCTATTTAATGCAACACGTACCGAACTTAAGCAAATAGCTAAAATTTCAGACGACTTTAGACACGCGACACTCGATGTTTTAAAAATCGCGTTTTTATCATCATTTGCACTTGAGTTTTTAGCCACCATTAGCGTGGCACTCGTTGCCGTAATTATTGGTTTTAGACTATTTTTTGGCACTCTTGATTTTGCCACTGGCTTTGTGGTGCTACTTTTAGCGCCTGAATTTTATTTACCACTGCGCCAGCTTGGTAGCCATTACCATGCACGTTTACAAGGTATTAGTGCGGCGGCCGATATGGTTGCAATTTTAAATGCACCACTGCCAAGTGACGTAAATGCGCCAGTAACTACAAGCACGCCTGAAAACAATTTAACTTTAAATACAATTAACTCAATAAGTATTACCGATCTTAATTTTATATACCCAGATAGTAACGAAGGCATTAAAAATATAAATTTAACACTGCCAAATAAAGGCTTAATTGCCGTTGTGGGCAGTAGTGGCTCAGGTAAAAGTACGTTGTTTGATTGTCTATTAGGGTTTCACCCTGAAGTGATTAACAACCTATCTATTAATGATCAGAGTTTAAGTACAACCGATATTACTTACTTGCAAAATAATATTGCATGGATACCACAAAAAGCGACGCTATTTTACGACACCATTGCTGCCAACATTAAATTGGCCAAACCCACTGCCACACAGCAAGAGCTTGAACACGCGGCAAAGCAAGCTGGTGTGCTTGAATTTATTAATACCCTACCCGGTGGTTTTAACACGCTGATAGGTGAGCAAGGCGAAGGGCTTTCTGGCGGTCAAAAGCAACGTATTGCACTGGCTCGTGCATTCATAAAACAAGCACCAGTCTTAGTGCTTGATGAGCCCACAGCGCACCTTGATAGCCAAACAGAGCTGCTTATTCAAGATGCTATTAATGAATATGCTAAAAACAACTTAGTGTTAGTTATTGCCCATAGATTAAATACGGTTAAACATGCCAGCAATATCATTGTGATGCACGATGGAAAAATAGCTGAGCAAGGTCACTTTGAAACACTTGCAGCGCAAAATGGTGCATTTGCTGACTTACTAAAAACGGCTGAACAAGGGGTGGCGCATGCGTAATTTTATTCGCTTATTAAAGCTTTGTGCTCCTCATTACAAAGCTATGCTATTGGGTACATTTTTAGCAACGATTACGGTATTAGCTAATGTGGGCCTGTTGGCTATATCTGGCTGGTTTTTAGCATCAATGGCCGCTGCTGGTATTGCGGGCGTACAAATGAATTATTTTACTCCTGCCGGCACGATTCGTTTTTTAGCAATTGTGCGAACAGCATCGCGCTATGGCGAACGACTAGTTACTCATAACGCCACGTTTTTATTACTAAGTGAAATACGTACTAATGTATTTGCAACGTTAAGCAAGCTTAACAATGTTGATCTAGCAATGAGCCGCAGCGCTGATTTAGTTAACCGATTACAAAACGACGTAGACGCACTCGACAAATTTTATTTAAACGTTTTACTTCCTATGCTGGTCGCTCTTTTAAGTGTGCCAATCATCATGCTGTTTATGTCGGCCTATAATGGCAACGTCGCCCTTATTTGCTTTACTGGCATTATACTTATTGGTGTGGTTATACCTGCCCTACTCAGCGCAAAGCTCACTAAAAACAGCCACAAAGAAACACAACTGAGTGCACAACTTCGCTCTGAGCTTTCAGATACACTTACAGGCCTTAGAGAGCTTAGTATTTATCAAGCCCGTTCGCAGCAACTTAATAAGTGCGACGAATTAAGCGAGCAGTACAATCAGCAATTATTTATTCGCCACAAAGCACTGGCAAACTCAGATGGATTAAGCTTGTTGGTTGTTCAATTAGCCATGCTTGCTAGCATAGTAACCATTGTGCCGCTGGTTTACGCAAGCAGTATGGTAAATGTAGAACTTGCTATGTTAAGTTTATTTGTACTGGCAAGCTTTGAAAGCGTATTACTACTACCCAACGCGTTTATAGAGCTTCCAAGTGTTTTAAAAGCAGCAGAGCGATTGTTTACACTTGAAGATAAAGCAGCTAGTTCGCAAATTGAAAGTAAACATATAGACATTGATGAAAACTTTAGCGCGCAAAATCACACATTGCTACTTAACAATATTAGCTACCAATATGGTGAACAAACAGCGCTAACTAATATCAGTTTTGAACTAATGCCTCAGCAAAAAGTAGCGATTGTAGGTAGAAGCGGCAGCGGTAAAACGACGCTTGTAAATTTACTTACTGGTTTATGGCCTTTGCAACAAGGCAGCATAACGCTAAACAATCAAAATAGCGTTGTTGACTTACATTCGCTAAATAATGATATACGCGCAAATGTTATAAATATACTCGCCCAGCAGCACCATATTTTTGATGGCACATTAAGTGAAAACTTACGTTATGCCGCGCCAAATGCAACCAAAGAGCAAATGATTGAAGCGCTCGCATTAGCTCAATTGAGCCCATGGTTTAATGAGCTAAAAGAAGGTTTAAAAACACGATTAGGCACTGGCGGGCGTAACGTTTCGCAAGGTCAATCTAGGCGTATAGCCATTGCCCAAGCATTACTTAAAAACCCTGCTATTTTAGTTCTTGATGAACCAACAGAAGGTCTTGATAATCAATCTAAGCAAGGGGTAATGCAAGCAATAATGCATGTTATGAATAACGCCAGCGTGCTCACAATTACGCACGACCCCGCTCTACTTGCTCAAATGGATAATGTTGTATGGTTAGAAGGCGGCAAAGTAGTTGCGCAAGGCTCTCATAAAGAGCTCAGTGGCACTTATCCCAACTATGTGGCACTCACTACTCGGTTTTAGTTAAAGTCACCTGAACTTTGGAAAATAAATCCTTTAACCAGGGTTCAGGTTGAATAAATCCCTACATCTGCACTATTTTAACATCAGAAAATAAAAGGCAATTTCACTAAGTAACCTGAACTCTGGATAATAAATTTAAATATCACCATGACTCAATACGTTAGTAAACTTCTTAACCAGAGTTCAGATTAAGTAACAATTCCATTTTTAGTTTTTTCAGTTAAACAGTACTGCTTAAACCAACCTGCATAAATTTTTGAGCAATTTAACAAATTAAATTGCTCCTGGGCAAAACCGTACGGGCAGCGCATGTTTGGCATTTATTCTACGTTATCGCCTATTTATGGAGAATAACCACACTACATAGGCCCTGTCTTGTCTAAACACCAAGCTTACTGCTTCAAGTTCAGCCTCGAAAGATAAACAGGCCCAAAATGAAGTATTTCTTAATCGATTACAAAAAAAATACTGTGATTACAAATATACACACTTTCTTAAATGCATGATATTTATATGTTATTTTATTGTAAATCAATTATTGCAAAAAAGATCGCTCCATCTAATCCTTTTTACTTATTGTTATTATTATTATTTAAAGTGAATATGCCACCGGTGGCATTTGTAGTTCAAGAATAAAACTTGTTAATGATCACTGCAGTCTTAAATACAAAAGTTTTTACACTGAAAACCATTTTAATTGGAGTTAAAATGAAAAAAACTAATATTTTAAAATACTCTTTACACACAACTGCAATATTAGCCGCGATTTATGGCGGCAGTGCCCTAGCTGCAAATGCATCTGGATATGCTTCAACAAACGGTAATACAACAGGTGGTGCCGGTGGTGATGTAGTATATGCAACAACAGGAACCCAAATACACCAAGCTTTATGTAATCGTGCATCGAGTGATACACCAATTATCATTCAAGTTGAAGGCACAATTAATCATGGTAATACAAGCAAGGTATCTGGTGATAGCTGTAACACTGGTCCTGACTTAATTGAACTAAAAGAAATTAGTAACGTTTCTATTATTGGTGTTGGCAGTGGTGCTTTATTTGACCAACTCGGTATCCATATTCGTTCTTCGTCAAACATTATTATTCAAAATGTTCATGTACGAAATGTAAAAAAATCAGGCTCACCAATCTCAAACGGAGGTGATGCAATTGGTATGGAATCTAATGTTCGAAATGTATGGGTTGACCATGTAACACTTGAAGCAAGTGGTGGTGAAAGCAGTGGCTATGATGCACTTTTTGATATGAAAAATAATACAAAATACGTAACTTTATCTTATAGCATTTTGCGTAATTCAGGTCGAGGTGGTTTGGTTGGCTCGAGCGACAGCGATGATGCTAATGGCCCTGTAACATTCCATCATAACTACTATCAAAATATAAATTCACGAACACCCTTACTCAGACATGCAACAGCCCATGCTTATAATAACTACTATAGTGGCATACAGTCATCTGGGATGAATCCACGCATAGGTGGTAAAATACGTGCAGAAAATAACTACTTTCAAGACTCTAAAGACCCACTAGGTACTTTTTACACTAACGATATGGGATATTGGCAAGTAAGCGGTAATATCTGGGACAATATTGATTGGTCTGAAGATGAAAGTAAGCTTCACCCAGCAGGCCCAAATCCTTCATCAACTACTTCTATTAGCATACCTTATAACTATCAACTGGATAATACTCAGTGTGTTCCTGCAATTATTGCAGCAACCGCAGGTGCAAATAAGGGCTTAAAAGAGTCCAATGGTGAATGTGGTACAACTGAGCCCACAGATCCAACTGAGCCTACTGATCCAACAAATCCACCTGAGCCGACTCCTTCAGGGGAAAATCTTGCTTTGGCTGCAGGTGTAGATGGCAGCTCTAAAGCCAGCGGTACAAGTTATGGTAATGTTAAAGATGGAGATACATCCACTTACTGGTCGCCAAATTCATCTACTGGCACAATAAATATTAAAAACTTAAATACGACAATTAATGCTGTAAAGATTATTGAAGCGTCAGGTGCTCAAGGAAATATTACTTCATGGTCGCTGGTTAATTACGATACAGGCACAACGCTCGCTAATGGCGGGGCTGTACCTAATGTAATCACCTTTTCGAGTGTAAATTTGTCAAAAGTCAGTTTTGTTATTAACTCTTCAAACTCAACACCGAGAGTTGCTGAATTTGAGGTTTACAATGGCTATAACGACTCAGGTAGTTCAGTCACTAATACCCTAGTTAATGGCGTATACAGGGTTACACCTAAGCACAGTGCTAAATCACTTGATGTAGCTAATTGTGCAAATAGCAATGGTGCTAACATATCGCAATGGTCATGGTTAAATAACGATTGTCAAAAATTCAATATATCAACGGTCGATGGTATTTGGCATAGAATTTCACCAGTTAATGCTCCATCAAAGGGCCTTGATGTAGCCGCTAATTCAACGGTTAATGGTGCAAACATTGCTCTGTACACATATACCGGTAGTTATAATCAACAATTTAGATTCCAAGCCGCTGGTACAGGAAAATGGCGGATAATAAATCGTAATAGTGAACTTTGTTTTGATGTTGAGGGAAATAAAGCAAATGACGGGGCAAATCTATTGCAATGGACTTGCAGCGCTGGATCTGAAAATCAAATGTTTGAACTAACGCGACAGTAAACTTTAAATAATAAAAAACCACCTTCGATTTCTCTAAGGTGGTTTTTTTAATTAAGAAGCCGTTATCTTACAATACCGCGCTCAGAACCTTTAACAAAGTCGATCATCAACTGCACTGCAGGATACTTTGCAGCATCTTCACTAAGCGACTCAATAGCTTCTTCAACACCTAGGCTCTTACGATAAAATGCTTTATATGCACGGCGTACAGCCATAATTTCGTCACTTTCAAAACCACGGCGTTTCATGCCTTCTTTATTGATAGCTGCAGGGCCTGCTGGCATACCAATGGTAGTAACAAATGGTGGTACATCTTTGTTAACACCAGAATACATGCCAATAAATGCATGTGCGCCGATTTTACAAAACTGATGAACTCCCGAATTACCACCTAAGATAACCCAATCGCCTACATGTACATGACCAGCCACACTTGCATTGTTAGCAAAAATTACGTTATCGCCAATTACCGCGTCATGTGCAACGTGTGTATAAGCCATAAACAAATTATTACTACCAATTTTAGTAACGCCTTGGTCTTGAATCGTACCACGGTGAATAGTGGCACATTCACGGATAACGTTGTTATCACCCATGATTAATGTGGTTGGCTCGTTGTTGTATTTTTTGTCTTGGCAGGCTTCGCCTACAGACGCAAATTGAAAAATATGATTGCCAGCGCCAATAGTTGATGGCCCTTTAACAACAACGTGAGACTCAATAATACAGTTATCACCGATAACAACATCATTGCCAATATAACTATACGGACCAACTGAGACATTGTTGCCTAGTTTAGCGCCAGGTTCGATTATTGCTGTAGAATGGATCACTATTAAAACTCTCTTCTAGCACACATAATTTCGGCACTACATACTATTTTGCCGTCGACTCTTGCTTCTGCCGAAAATTTCCAAATGTTGCGACGTTCCTTTAAGAACTCAACATGAAGATGCATTGTATCACCAGGAATTACCGGTTGCTTAAAACGCGCATTATCGACTGCTGCAAACAAGTAAAGCTCGTTTTCGCTACGATTTTCAACCGTTTTAAAACCAAGTAAGCCCGTTGCCTGAGCCATTGCTTCTAAAATTAACACACCTGGAAAAATAGGCTGATTTGGAAAGTGCCCAGTAAAAATAGGTTCGTTTATAGAAACATTTTTAATAGCATGTAAAGATTTACCAGGAGTAAAGTCAATAACACGATCTATTAATAGCATCGGATAACGGTGCGGTAATAAAGCTAAAATTTCTTGAATATCAAGGCTATTTAATTCGTTTGCCAAAATAGCATCCTTATTAGTGTTCAACGTTTATGACTTAGCCAATGCTTCAAGCGCTTTAAGACGAGATTTCATATCTGAAAGGTTACGCAAGTGAGCTATTGATTTACGCCATTCTTTGTTTGTTGTATGGGGCATACCAGATGAGTAAATACCTGGTTCGGTGATTGATTTTGTCACCATACTCATGCCGGTAATTATAACACCATCACATACAGACATGTGACCATTAATTGCAACCATGCCACCAATTTGACAGTTTTTGCCAATGGTAACGCTTCCAGCAAGTACAGTGCAGCCCGCAATTGCGGTGCCTGAATTAACTTCAACGTTGTGCGCTATTTGACATTGATTATCGATAATAACATTGCTATGGATGATGGTGTTGTCCAGTGCGCCACGATCAATTGTTGTGCTAGCACCCACTTCAACTTTGTCACCTATGATCACAGAACCTAGCTGGGGTATTTTAACCCACTGCCCGCGTTCGTTCGCATAACCAAACCCATCGCTACCTATAACACTATTTGCTTGAAACAAACAATCTGTACCAATTTCGACATCGTGATAAATAGTCACACTAGGCCAAAGCTTAGTGCCAGAACCAATTTTAACACGTTCCCCGATAAAACTGTTCGGACCAATTTGCGCATTGTCACCTATCACTGCACCAGCTTCAATGACTGCGTTAGCACCAATAGCCGCGCTGTCACTAACGATCGCTGTTGAATGGACAGTGGCACTTGGATGAATACCCGTCGAGGCTGAGCGTGGAGTGGTATCCATAAATTGCGCTAATTTAGCGTAACTTACATACGGATTAGCAACAATAATTTTACTGCCATTAAAGTACTGTGCATCGGCTTGGCTTACTATTACAGCACTAGCTTGAGTCGTCTCAAGTTGCGATCGATATTTTGAGTTCGCTAAAAATGCAATATGCCCAGAATGGGCATTTGCAAGTGTCGCTATTTTTTTTATTTCTAAAGCGCCATCACCCTGAAGTTCGGCGCCTAGAAGTTCCGCAATTTGCGAAAGCGTATAATTTTGCATGGAGTGATTATTTCTTACTAACAGCGGCTACAACTTTAGATGAAAGATCGGTAACTTCTTTAGGGTTAAAGTAAATTGTCGTGTCTTTTACTTTAACTTCATCAAAGTCGCCATCTTTAGCAATTTCTTCAATTGTTTTAATAATAACACCCTGAACTTTAGCAAGTTCTTGGTTTTGGCGTGCTTTAATTTCTTGCTCTAAAGGACGACCTTGTTCCGCAAGGTTTTTTTGCATACCTTGAATTTTGTCACGTAGTGCATCTTTTTGAACTTGGCTCATCGTTGTGCTTTCACGCTTAAACTTTTCAGCCTCAAAGCGAATATCACCTTGTAACTTTTCAAGTTCTTGACGGCGCTCAGCAAACTCTGTTTGTAAAGACTGTTCGATTTTTGCCATTTGAGGAATTTGTTTATAAATTTCCTGCATATCTACGATACCGACTTTATGTGCAAGTGCACTCGCAGAAGTTCCCATAATAAGTGTTGCTAAAACAGCTACTGCTGTTGATTTAAATAATTTTTTCATAAAAAGCTCCTTTAAAAAGTGTTACTAATATTAAAACTGATGGTTTTCGTATCGTCATCTTCTTCTTTTTGCAATGGATACGCAAAACTTATCAGCATAGGACCCATTGGAGAGATCCACTGTAATGATAAACCGGTTGAAATCCTAAAACGCAGCGGATCTGAATAATCATCTAATTTGGCACGCTCATCAACACCTAAGTTTTGAAAGCGATCTACATTAAATTCAGTATCCCAAACGTTTGCCGCATCAACAAAGAAACTCGTACGGACAGAACTGGTATTTTCTTCATCTAAGAATGGCGTAGGAACAATTAGTTCCATTCCAGCTACCGCTTTAGCATTACCACCAATTCGACCTTGAGGGATTAATACATCAAACTCAGACGCACCGCCTATTGTGCCTGTTGTAGCACCGTCTGTGCCCGGTGTACCCGGAATAGACTGCGGTATACGCGATACAGCACGTGGTAATATTGTATTACGGTCAAAGCCACGAAGTTCCATTTCAGTTATACGAAAGTATTCTTGAAATGGTAATGTTTGATCATAACCATTTGTTGAACCGTAACCGTTACCATAACCAAGCGCTGCACGCGTTGAAAATACCCAACGGTGGTCATTTGATATAGGCCAATAAAAACGTGAATCGTAATTCAGTTTAAAGTACTGAAGATCAGAATTTGGCGTTGTCGCAGTTAGGTTAAGTGTTTGACGTGAGCCCGCTGTTGGAAATAAACCACGGTTAACAGTAACGCGCGACCAACCTACACTTAGCTCATATTTATTAAAATCGAAACCAGCATCTGGGTTTTCCGGATCTAAGAATGTTTCACGCAATACGCGTGTTTGCTCATACTCAGCAATATCCGATAGCTCTTCTTTGATCCAGCGCACACCAAAGTTAATACGATTAATCGCATCAATTGGGAAACCTATATTTGTACCGATACCGTAACTTTTCGATTTGTAGTCAATAAGACTAAAGGCACTCGCATCATAGTTACTGTAAAAAATACTACTACCTTGTGATACACCATCAGGCGTAAAGTAAGGGTCAGTGTACGATAAACTTACACGTTCAGAACCCTTAGAGGTATTAATATTGAATCCAATTTGGTTACCAGTACCTAAAAAGTTAGATTCTGTCACACCAATATTAAATTGTAAGCCTTGGTAAGAACCATATGCCAGACCGGCATTAAAGCTACCGGCTGATTGCTCTTTTACTGTAAAATCAACATCTACTTGGTCATCCACACCAGGGACTGGCACTACATTAAAATCAACTTTTTCCATGTAGGCCAAACGTTGAATTTGTAGTTTTGAACGCTCTAGGTTCTGATTAGATAACCAAGCACCTTCAAGTTGTGTCATTTCGCGGCGCAATACTTCATCAGCCGTATTTTGGTTACCACCAACAATAATACGACGCACATAAACACGTTTACCCGGATTAACCGACAACGTTAATTGCACTTCTTGCTTTTCGTCGTCAATCTCTGGAATAGTACGTACTTCAGCATTTGCGTAGCCAAAACGTGCTAAGTAACTTTTAATAAACTCTTCAGAAGACGTTACTACTGAACCGTTATATAACTCGCCTGCACGAAGTGGAATAACACTTTTTATTAAGTCTTCGCGGCCAAGTAAGTCACCAATAAAATCAAAACCCTTAACTTTGTATTTTACGCCTTCAGTTAAGTTGGCTGTAACATATACTGACTCACGTTCAGGACTTACTGACACTTGTGTTGAATCGATATTAAATCGTAGGTAACCACGGTCTAAATAAAAGCTGCGAATTTTTTCTAAATCGCCTTCAACCGTTTGCTTTTGGTAACGGTCGCTGCCCATAAATTGCCACCACGGTAAATCTTGTTGTGACTCGGCAAGCTTTAATAAGTCTTCATTAGAAAAAAGTTCGTTACCAACCAAGTTTATTTGGCGGATGGAGGCGGCATCACCTTCATCAAACTCTAATTTAAGCTTAACGCGGTTACGTGGTAATTTAGTTACACTAATATCAACTTTAGCGTTGTATTTACCAATACTGTGGAAGAACTCAACTAACCCTTTTTCGATATTATCGATAACAGTTTTATCAAGCGGTTCACCTTGGCGAATATCTTGTTGTTCAAGCGACTCATTAAGTTGCTCGTCTTTTATATCTTTATTGCCTTCAAACTCAATAAAGCTAATCGTAGGACGTTCTGTTACTTTAAAAATAACATTATTGCCATCACGAAGTGCTTTTATGTTGTCAAAGTGACCAGAGCGGTAAAGTGACTTTATTGTTTTTGAAATCGTATAGTCGTCAACATTATCGCCCACATTGATAGGAATATGCGTTAATGCAGCACCCAGTGCTACGCGCTGTAAGCCTTCAACTTTAAGATCTTCAACAATAAAGGAAGTTTGGCCCAGTGCTGCAAAGCTTGCACCCAATAAACTTGAAACTGCCAAATGTTTTTTTATAGCCATTTTATTATCTTTATCCTATACAACTGTATTACCGCTTAGCACCTAAAATTAATGATGCTTTACAATCGTGTTCTAATTAGTAATTGTCACGCTGTAGCTACAAACGTGATACATCATTGAACAAAGCGAAACATGTTAGAAAAATGAGTAGCAAGGCTCCCACTTTAAAACCAAACTCTTGTGTCTTTTCAGAGACTGGCTTTTTACGAAAAAGTTCAATTATGTAATACATTAAGTGTCCACCATCAAGCACTGGCAAGGGTAATAAATTAAATACACCCAAGTTAACGCTAATCAAGGCTAAGAAGCTTAAAAATGCAACTAAGCCATAGCTTACGCTAGTTCCAGCACCGACTGCAATGCCCACGGGACCACTTAAATTTTTAACAGAAACTTGGCCTGTAATTAAATTACCTATCATGTCAAAGCTAAGAGTAATCAAGCGCCATGTTTCTTTTGTTCCTCGGACAATGCTGTCAAGAGGGCCGTATTGTCTAGTCTCTACATACCCTTCTGGCCATTGTTGAACAACCGGTGCTACGCCCAAAAAGCCCTGTTCAATACCGCTATTATCAAGGCGGCTTTGCGGGGTTACTGTAATGCTTTTTATACTATCTTGTCTTTTTACACTAAATTGTAAAGATTTGTTAGCCGATTGCGTAATAAGATTAACTAATTGCTGCCAACTGCTTATTGTTTCGCCATTTACAGCCAAAATAGTGTCATTAACCTTCAAATCTGCTTGTTTTGCTGCTGAATTTTCAGTCACAGCGGCAATAGTCAGTGTTGCCTGAGGTCTAAATGGAACAATACCTAACGAACTCAGTGGCGGAACATCTTGCTGATCAAGTTTCCAACCATCTAAATTAAGCGTTTTAATACGTGGTTGTAGATTTTTATCACGAACCGTAACCTCAACGCTTTCCTCACCTAAGCTCGACATTAGTGCAAATGTAGCATCTTGCCACGTTGTTATATCGTCATCGCCAATTTTAATAATATGCTGGCTTGGCATTATGCCCGCCTGCTCCGCTCGACTCCCTTCAGTAACGCTGCCAACAACTGGCTTAACCGATTGCACACCCACCATATACATGGCAGCAAGTGCAAAAATAGCAAACAAAAAGTTTGCCATAGGACCCGCTGCAACAATAGCAATACGCGCTTGAACCGATTTAGCATTAAACGATAAGTGACGTTGGTTTTGTGGTACTTCATCAACGCGCTCATCAAGCATTTTTACATAACCGCCTAGTGGTATTGCTGCAATTACGTATTCAGTATTATATTTATCGTGCCATTTTATAAGTGGTTTACCAAAACCAATTGAAAAACGCAGCACTTTAACGCCCATTTTGCGCGCAACCCAAAAATGGCCGTACTCATGTATGGCCACTAAAATACCAAGCGCTAAAATAAATGAGCCTAGGTTCCAAAAAAAATCAAACATATTAATGCGCCACTTTTGTTATAAATTGCAAAGCGCTAATCCGCGCTAATTTATCGCACTCTAAAATTTCATCTAAGCTTTGCACATTGGTGTACGTTGCAGCTTCAAGTGTTTGTGCATTTATTTTGTATATATCGGTAAAACCAATTTTACCATTTAAGAACGCGTTTACTGTTATTTCATTCGCTGCATTTACTGTCGTTGTAGCACCTTGCCCTGCACTACATGCATCAACCGCAAGTTGTAAATTAGGATAACGGGCGTAATCAGGCTTGGTAAATGAAAAGTCTGTAATATCAGAGAAATTGAGAGGCTTTACACCCGCATTAATTCGCTCAGGATATGCAAGTGCATGGGCAATAGGAGTGCGCATATCAGGGTTACCCATTTGCGCTAAAATAGAACCGTCGTGGTACTGCACCATTGAATGAATAATGCTTTGCGGATGAATAACTACATCAATATCACTGGTGTCACAATTGAATAACCACTTGGCTTCGATAAACTCCAAGCCTTTGTTCATCATAGTGGCCGAATCTACTGATATTTTTTGACCCATAGACCAATTAGGGTGAGCGACTGCTTCGCTAACAGTGACATCTTTTAACGTATTTATATCACGGGTTAAAAATGGGCCACCAGAACCGGTAAGTAAAATTTTACTTACGCCATGTTGCTGTAAATTTTGATCGCCTTTGGCATTTTGTAACGAAGAAGGTAGACATTGAAAAATAGCATTATGTTCGCTATCAATTGGTAGTAAAGTTGCTTTATGTTGTTTAACTTTGTCAATAAACAACTGGCCAGACATCACAAGTGATTCTTTATTGGCAAGCAGTACTTTTTTACCTGCTTCTACTGCACTTAATGTTGGCAATAAACCAGCTGCACCTACAATTGCCGACATAACAACATCAACATTAGGATAAGCACACACGTCACTCATAGCTTGCTCGCCATGCCTTACTTTAGTTTTACACTGAGTATTAGTTAAATACGATGACAACTGCTCAGCAGCCGTTTGCGAAGCCATAACTGCATATACAGGTTCATGCTCTATGCATAACGCAGCCATTTTTTTTGCATTTTGTCCGGCGGTTAAAGCAAAAACATCAAATAGTTCTTTATTTAGCGATACAACATCTAATGTGCTTAAGCCAATAGACCCTGTTGCACCTAAAATAACCAGTTGTTGCTTTGGGCTCATAAACTCAGCGTCCATGCATAACACATAACAAACATTGGAGCCGCAGCGGTTAAGCTATCAATTCTATCTAAAATCCCACCGTGACCAGGTAAACAATTACCACTGTCTTTTAAGCCAGCTTCGCGTTTAAACATGCTTTCGAGTAAGTCACCTACAGCAGAAAACAACGCAATCAAAGCGGTCATAATGGCGTATACAGGCCAAACAACTAAATCAACATCGGTGAAATGACAAAATATTAAGACAAAAATAACAGCAGCAACGACACCACCGGCGAGCCCTTCAATTGTTTTATTTGGGCTCACTTTAGGCATCAATTTATGCTTACCAAAACTTTTCCCGGTAAAGTAGGCACCCACATCAGCGCTCCACACAATACCTAAAACGACTAAAATCAGCATAGAACCAAAATGAGCCGATTCAGCATACTGCGCACTGCGTAAGGTATTAAGTGCAAGCCACAATGGCACAAGCGTTAGTAAACCAGCGATGCCTCGCATCACAAGGCCTTCATTCCAAGCTTTCGCCATAGCGGGATAACGCCATACTAAATAACTGGCAACAATCCACCAAGCAAATGCAAGTGTAAATAAATAATTTGCATCACCCACTAATTTACCATTTTGCCATAAAGCTTCAATTGGCCAATGTAAGTTGAGCACTGCGAGTAAAGCCGCAACTAAAAGCACAAAAGCACTTCTTTTGAGTTTGTCACACAGGCCCATAAATGCAGACCATTCCCATGCACCTAATAATACTATTGCACCTGCAAAATAACTAAATAAAGTAAGCGGTGTATAAAAAACCAATGCTAATGCTAAAGGCGCTAGCACGAGCGAGGTTAAAATGCGTTGTTTTAACAAAATTGTGACCCTTATTCTATTTAGGTTTGAGCGAGTAATTGTTTTATTTGTTCGCCCGTACAACCAAAACGTCGCTCTCTGGCAACGTAACACGCAATGGCCTCAGCAAATGCTGCTTCATTAAAATCAGGCCAAAGTGTGTCGGTAAAGTAAAGTTCTGCGTAAGCGGCTTGCCATAATAAAAAGTTACTAATACGAACATCGCCACCAGTGCGAATAAGTAAATCAGGTTCTGCCTGATCTGCCATGCTCATATGCTGCGCTAAACGCTCTTCGGTAATATCTTCGGCGTTAAGTGTGCCTTTTTCTACTTGCAACGCAAGTTGCTTAGCTGCATTAGCCATATCCCAACGACCACCATAATTAGCTGCAACATTTAAGTGCAGCCCGGTGTTATTCTCAGTCAACGCTTGTGCGGAATATACTTTACTACGCAAGCTCTCCGAGAATCGTGATAAGTCTCCAATAATGGTCAGTTTTACATTGTTTTTGTGAAGCTTTTTAACTTCTTTTGTTAAAACAAACAAAAAAAGCTCCATTAACGTATTCACTTCATCCTCAGGTCGGCGCCAGTTTTCACTGCTAAAAGCAAATAAAGTTAACGATTGTATCCCTAACTTAGTGCAAAACTGAACAGACTGACGAACGGCATCCACGCCTTTTTTATGCCCGTATACACGAGGTCTATTTCTAGCTTGCGCCCAACGTCCATTACCATCCATTATGATGGCAACATGTTTAGGTAAACATTGCTGTGAAATTGTGTCAGCGTCTAGAACCATAAATATTGAATATTCCATAAAAAAACGCCGCCTAGTATACCCCAGACGGCGTTTCAAAACTAATAATTTTAGTTGCCTAGATTTCCATCAATTCAGTTTCTTTGGCAGCTAATAGCGTATCCATTTCTTTAATAAACTTATCAGTAAGTTTTTGAATCGCATCATCTGATTGACGCGCTTCATCTTCTGATATGTCTTTATCTTTTAATAACGCTTTCACATCGCCATTAGCATCGCGACGAATATTACGAATAGCAACACGACCGCCTTCAACTTCAGCGCGTACAATTTTGATTAAGTCTTTACGACGCTCTTCTGTAAGTGGAGGAAGTGGTACACGAATAACAGTACCTGCTGACATAGGGTTTAAGCCTAAGTCAGACGCCATAATCGCTTTTTCAACAGCTTGCGCCAAAGACTTATCAAATACACCAATAGCAAGTGTACGAGAATCTTCAATTGTCACGTTAGCAACTTGGTTTAAAGGCGTTGGTGCGCCATAGTACGACACCATAATGCCATCTAAGATAGCTGGATGTGCACGGCCAGTACGAATTTTAGATAATTGGCTACCTAGTGCAGTTACACTTTTTTGCATGCGCGCTTGCGCGTCTTTTTGAATATCGTTAATCACGGTTTAATCCTAATTATTTGATTATTTCATCTGAGGCTTGTGAAGAAATAAGTGTTCCTTCTTCTTCACCCATAATTACGCGTTTTAGCGCGCCTGATTTATTCATGTTAAATACGCTCAACGGCATATTGTGATCGCGGGCTAGAGTAAATGCCGCTAAATCCATAACTTTTAATTCTTTATCGATGATTTCATTGTAGCTTAAGTGGCGATAAAGCGTCGCTTCTGGGTTTTTTACAGGGTCATCACTGTACACGCCATCCACTTTCGTTGCTTTAATTACAGTATCCGCTTCAATTTCGATACCGCGTAAACACGCTGCAGAATCAGTCGTGAAGAATGGATTACCCGTACCCGCTGCAAAAATAACAACGCGGCCCGTTTTTAATAAGCTAATTGCTTCAGCCCAGTTATATGCATCACACACACCATTTAATGGGATAGCCGACATTAAACGACAATTTACAAATGCACGATGCAGCGCGTCACGCATTGCAAGGCCATTCATAACTGTTGCAAGCATACCCATATGGTCACCAACAACGCGATTCATACCTGCTTCTGCAAGCGATCCACCGCGTAAAAAGTTACCTCCACCAATAACTAAACCCACTTCTACGTCGAGCTCTACTAGCTCTTTAATTTCTTGTGCCATACGGTCTAAAACTTTAGGATCGATGCCGAAGCCTTCGTCTCCCATTAAAGCTTCACCACTTAATTTGAGAAGAACACGTCTAAAAATAGGTTTACGATTGATAGTCATAGTATTGGGGCCAACTTTTATTGAATTATGGATAAAAAATAACCGCGCTTATGTTAAACATAAAAGCGCGGTTATTTTAAAGAATTTCTAGCTGTGAAGCAAAACCAAATAGTACTTTAATTGCATCTAATTTCCTTTTGCATCACAAATAGTTAATCTTACTGACCTTTAGCTGCAGCAATTTGAGCAGCAACTTCAGCAGCAAAATCTTCTTCTTTCTTCTCGATACCTTCACCAACTTCTACACGTACGAAGCTAGTAACTGTTGCGTTTTTCTCTTTAAGAATATCGCCAACAGATTTTTTAGGTTCCATGATGAAAGCTTGACCAGTAAGAGAAACCTCACCAGTAAATTTCTTCATACGACCAACAACCATCTTCTCAGCGATTTCAGCAGGCTTGCCTTCATTCATCGCGATTTCGATTTGTACTTGCTTTTCTTTTTCAACAACATCAGCAGGCACATCAGAAGGTGTTAAGTATTCAGGGCTAGATGCAGCAACGTGCATTGCAACGTGCTTAAGTGTTTCTTCATCAGCAACACCAGCAACAACAACGCCGATACGATCGCCATGACGGTACTCAACTAGGTTTTCACCAGTTACGTACTGTATACGACGTACGTTGATGTTTTCGCCAATTTTAGTAACTAGCTCAACACGGTCTTCTTCAAACTTAGCTTGTAAGTCTTCGATAGAGATTGTGTCAGCAATTGCAGCGTCAGCAACTTTGTTAGCAAATGCTAAGAAGCTTACGTCTTTTGCAACGAAGTCAGTTTGACAGTTAACTTCTACTAGTACTGCAACACCCGCATTTTGCTTGATGATGATAGTACCTTCAGCAGCAATGTTACCTGCTTTTTTAGCAGCTTTAGCAGCGCCACTTTTACGCATGTTTTCAATCGCTAACTCGATGTCGCCATCAGTCTCAGTTAACGCTTTTTTACAATCCATCATGCCAGCGCCTGTGCGCTCGCGTAATTCTTTAACTAGGGCAGTAGTTACAGCCATTAGTAAATCCTCAAATCTGAAATCTGGTTTAGATAAGCGGGTTACCCGCTCTACAAGAATAGCAAGTCTTCACCTTAAAAAGATGAAGACTTGATGACAGCTAATTACTCAGCTTCAACGAAATCGTCTTTCTCAGCTTGAGCAACGATGTTATTCTCGCGACCTTCAGTGATAGCAGCTGCAACAGCGCTAGTGTAAAGGCTTACAGCACGGATAGCATCATCGTTACCAGGAACGATGAAATCAACGCCGTCTGGATTAGAGTTAGTATCAACGATTGCAACAACTGGAATACCTAGGTTGTTAGCTTCACGGATAGCAATGTGCTCGTGGTCAGCATCGATAACGAAAAGCGCGTCTGGAAGACCGCCCATGTTTTTGATACCACCAAGGCTTTTTTCAAGCTTGTCCATTTCGCGGTTAAGCATTAACGTTTCTTTCTTAGTTAATTTCTCGAAAGTACCGTCTTGGCTTTGTACTTCAAGGTCTTTAAGACGCTTGATTGATTGACGAACTGTTTTCCAGTTAGTCAACATACCACCTAACCAACGGTGATTAACGTAATACTGGTCGCTTGCAATAGCTGCTTCTTTAACTGCTTCGCTTGCTGCGCGCTTAGTACCAACGAAAAGAACTTTACCTTTGTTTGAAGCAGCACCAGTTAAAAACTTAAGTGCGTTATTGAACATTGGTACTGTTTGCTCAAGGTTGATGATATGAACACGGTTACGTGTACCGAAGATGAAAGGCTTCATCTTAGGGTTCCAGTAACGTGCTTGGTGACCAAAGTGAACACCAGCTTGAAGCATATCGCGCATTGAAACATTTGCCATTTTATAGATCCTCTATAGTTGTTTAGGGTTAGGCCTCCACATATCCCATAGCACCAACACCGAAGTAATTAAACTTCAAATGCACCCAAGTGTATGTGACGATACGTGTGTGTGTTAAAATCAAATTGTGTTTGCCTTAAATACAAAAAATCATTTAAGAATTTATTTGTAAAAAGACGGCGCGCTTTATACCATATTAAAATTAAATACTCAACGTCGCGTGCAAAATTTGTTCGACGATAAATGTTAAAAACTCAACTTTGGAGCCTCAATGAGCGCTATTATCAAGACCCCTGAAGAAATAGAGAAAATGCGCGTAGCTGGGCGCTTAGCGGCCGATGTACTTGAAATGATCGGCCCTCATGTAGTGCCAGGTGTTACCACCGATGAGCTAAATACACTTTGTCATGATTATATTGTTAATGTGCAACAAGCAATCCCTGCTCCATTAAATTATCATGGCTTTCCAAAATCAGTTTGTACGTCAGTTAATCACGTTATTTGTCACGGAATTCCAAATGACAAAGCATTAAAAGAAGGCGACAGCGTAAATATTGACGTAACTGTCATTAAAGACGGTTACCACGGCGACACATCTAAAATGTTCCACGTTGGTACACCAAACATTCAAGCTAAGCGTCTTGCAGAAGTAACACAAGAAAGCTTATACCTTGCTATTAAAATGGTAAAACCAGGTGTGCGCTTAGGCGATATTGGCTCAGCGATTCAAAAATATGCAGAAAGCTTTAACTACTCAATCGTACGTGAATATTGCGGTCACGGTATTGGCGCAGGGTTTCATGAAGAACCACAAATAATGCATTATGGTAAAGCCGGCACTGGCGAAGCCTTAAAAGCAGGTATGTGTTTAACTATTGAACCTATGGTTAATGCGGGTAAACGCCAATGTAAGCTTCTTAAAGATGATTGGACTGTAGTAACACGCGACCGTAGTTTGTCTGCACAGTGGGAACATACTTTATTAGTGACCGAAAATGGTGTTGAAATTTTAACGCTACGATCGGATGATACTATCGACAGGATAATAGAACACTAATAAAACCGAAACACTTGATAAGACAAACCTTATCCGTGTGAAAGGTTCAACAAGGAGCCAGCCCACGTGGCATTACCCAACAAAGTAAAAAAGTTGCTTAGCGATGCTGAGCAACTTAGTGATTATCGCGATTGTTCTAGCTATTTTTATAAATGGCTACATAACGAATTTTCTAAGCAACCGGTTGGGAATTTAATTAATGCCCGGGCTGAGTTTATTGACCGCCTATTAATTAAGCTCTTTCATGTTTATGAGTTATCGCACGAACCTGATTTAGCGCTAATTGCTGTGGGCGGATATGGACGCGGCGAACTTCATCCTTATTCCGATATTGATTTTCTACTTTTAGTCACTGAACAACCCAGTGAAGAAATATGCGAAAAAATAGGCCAGTTTGTCACTATGCTGTGGGATCTCAACTTAGAGATTGGCCATAGCGTGCGTACCATTGAGCAAGCTATTGAGCAAAAACGTGAAGACGTCACCTTTGCCACCAGCTTGCTCGAAAGTCGGCTTATTTTTGGCAACCATATCGAGTTCGAAAAACTTAAAACCTTTGTACTAGAAACCCCTGTTTGGGGTTCTAGCGACTTTTTTGTTGCCAAAGTACAAGAGCAAAACTTACGTCACAGAAAGTGCCACGGCACTGCGTATAACCTTGAACCAAACATTAAAGAAAACCCCGGTGGCCTTCGCGACTTACAAACCATCATTTGGGTTGCTAAAAAACACTTTAGAGCCGAAACACTGCAAGAGCTAATTAGCCACGGTTATCTAACTCACGAAGAGTTTCAAGAGCTATCAGAGTGCCTAGAAAACCTATGGAACATTCGTTTTGCTCTTCATTTGGCTGCAGGGCGTTCAGAAAACCGTTTATTGTTTGATCATCAACCCCAAGCCGCCGAAATTTTAGGTTTTGGCAGCGATGGTAAAGCCTCGGTTGAGCGTATGATGAAACGCTTATTTAGAATAATGAGCCGCGTACGCGAGCTTAACCAAATGCTGCTTTCGTATTTTGAGCAAAGCATTTCACCACAAAATAGTGAAAATGTTGTAGAAGTACTCGACAGAAATTTTGAACGTGTTGGCCATCAAATACGCGTAAAAGATCCATCCGTATTTTTTAGACGTGACCAGCTCTTTGTATTGTTTGAGCACATCGCCGACAACCCCGAAATCACCCATATTTACCCAAGTACTATTCGTACTATTCGACAAGTACGCCGTCGTTTATTGGGTGATTTACAAGATTATGCAGCCTGTCGTGAAGCATTTTTACGCTTAGTCAAACACCCTAACGGTATGGGACGCGCATTTACGTTAATGCACAAACACGGCATGCTTGCCGCCTACTTACCACAGTGGCGTAATATATTTGGGCAAATGCAGTTCGATTTGTTTCATGCTTATACCGTAGATGAGCACACTCACAAATTAATCAAAAACATTTACGAATATTTTGATAAAACAGGCATTAGCGAGTTTCCTATTTGCAGTGAAATAGTCACTCGCATGGATAAACCGGAGCTACTTTATTTAGCCGGTATATTTCACGACATCGCTAAAGGCCGAGGGGGCGATCACTCAGAGCTTGGCGCTGTTGATGCTATAGCCTTTGCTAAATTACATGGTTTTTCATCGGCTGATGCAAAATTAGTAGCATGGCTTGTAAGTAACCATTTACTTATGTCGGTTACCGCGCAGCGTAAAGACATTAACGACCCTGCTGTAATAAAAGACTTTGCAACACGTATTAAAACAGAGCGCCAACTCGACTATTTATATTGTTTAACCGTTGCCGACATACGTGCAACCAACGACAACTTATGGAACGATTGGAAAAACACCCTACTGCGTGAATTGTACTTACACACGCAACGCGCGTTGCGCTTAGGGCTCGAAAACCCAATGGATCAACGCGACCAAATTCGCGATAAAAAGCACCAAGCTAAACAACGTCTACTTAACTTGGGCTATCAAGAGGAAAAAATTGATTTAATTTGGAGTCGCTTTAAAGCCAATTACTTTACCGCCTTTAGCGAACAGCAAATATCGTGGCAAAGTGAGCATTTATTAAGTAGCACCGATTTAAGCCAACCCAGTGTAATTGTATCTAACAAAGCCATGCATGGTGGTACACAAGTATTTGTATATAGCCCTTACTCTGGTGCACTATTTGCGAGATTAGTGAGTGTCATTGGCTCTAAAAAAGCACAAATACAGCACGCGCAAGTACTGACCACCAAAGACGGTTACGTCCTGTTTAGCTTTGTCATACTTGAAGTAAGTGGCGACCCAATAGCGAGCGGTCGAGCGCAATCAATTAAACGCGGGCTTGAGCAAGCATTGAGCGATCCGCGTAAAAAAATTCGCTTTAAGAAGAGCCGTTCTCAACGCTTTAAAGATTTTAATATTAAACCTAAAATTGTGTTGCGCCCACATGCACGAAAAGACCGTAGCTTAATAGAAATTCAAGCCGTCGATATACAAGGTTTACTAACCAAAATAGCCGAAGTTTTCCAAGCGCATTTACTGCACATTCACGCTGCCCGTATTACCACGGTGGGTGAACGTGCAGAGGATTTCTTTGTTGTATCTAATAACGAATACCAAGCGCTGACTGATGAAGAGCAAGCAAAAATTCATCAGGCATTACGTAAAAAATTCAACGCCGAAACAGAATAGAGGACACACATGTCAGATTTAAAAACGATGATCGAAAACGCATGGGACAACCGCGATAGCATTAGCCCAAGCACAGTATCAAGCGACGTAAAACAAGCCATTATTGACGCACTTGATTTACTTGATAGCGGCGCAGCACGCGTTGCTGAAAAAATATCGGGTGAATGGGTTGTACACCAGTGGCTTAAAAAAGCAGTATTACTGTCGTTTCGTATTCGCGACAACCAACCAATGAACGACGGCGTAAACCAGTTTTACGACAAAGTACCGCTTAAATTTAGCGACTACACGCCAGAGCAATTTCAGCAAGGCGGTATGCGCGTAGTACCAAACGCTGTAGCACGTAAAGGCAGCTTTGTAGGTAAAAACGTCGTACTTATGCCATCGTACGTAAATATTGGCGCATACGTTGACGACGGCACCATGGTTGATACATGGGCGACTGTAGGCTCATGTGCACAAATTGGTAAGAATGTACATTTATCAGGTGGCGTAGGCATAGGCGGCGTTTTAGAGCCTCTACAAGCTAACCCAACCATCATTGAAGACAACTGTTTTATTGGCGCACGTTCTGAAATTGTTGAAGGCGTAATCGTTGAAGAAGGCGCAGTAATTTCAATGGGTGTTTACATCAGCCAAAGCACTCGTATTTATGACCGCGAAACTGGCGAAATTCACTATGGCCGCGTACCAGCAGGCGCCGTAGTTGTACCAGGCGCACTACCGTCAAAAAATGGCACCCACAGCCTGTACGCTGCAATCATCGTGAAGAAAGTAGATAAGCAAACACGTGAAAAAGTAGGCATCAACGCCCTACTACGCTCAATTGATGAGTAACAGTCGGTTGGGTTGAGTGAAACGAAACCCAACGATACGTTGAAGTGAAGTATTTTAGCTAAACTTTAATTGTATATAGAAAGCTCTAAGCCGTTGGTTTGGAGCTTTTTTGTTTAATGTACGTTTTCTATTATTATATCTATAAAGTTTGAATCGGTTTAAATGGAGAGTTGATCATATGGATACTGAAGAAAGTAACGAGCTAGTCTATCACTACACATCTTTGGATGCTTTTATCTCTATTGTGAATAGCAGAACTTTTAGGTTTGGCGACGCAAGAACAATGAATGACTATACAGAGATAGAGCATAATATTAATCTTCTTTTAAATTTAGAAAAACAAAAACCTGAGTTAATGGAAAAATTAAATATTTCAAATGAAGGGTTTAATAAAGGCATCGAAAATATTCAGTTTTTCAAAAAATATATTGAAAATCACTACATACATATAATGAGCTTTAGTAATAATCCTGATACTTTAAGCCAGTGGCGGGGATATGCAGATAGCGGTAAAGGAATATGCTTTGGTATGAATTTATCTGCATTACGGCACTGCTGTCTAAATAGTATTTACCGCATTGCTGGGAATTGCATTTATATACAAGAACAATTAAACAAAGAAGCTCAAAACTTGTTAAAATTAGCCTCTACTTTTGATAGTAATGATTGTGAATTTGAGGCTAGAAGTAACTTTCTTGATGACTTTATCGCATTTATAACAACAGGTAAAAATGAGGCTTTCATAGACGAAGGTGAAGTAAGGTTAGTTTCTTTCATTGAAAAACTGCCACCACCTCAAGATGTGAAATTCATAAACTCTAATGGCTTTATTAAAAGCTATCTTGAAGTAAGTTTTCCAATAAATATAATTGACACAATTATACTTGGACCGTGTTGTAAATTTACTACTGAAGACCCCGTCTTTAATGATATGTTAGACAATTTATTTTTTAATAAAAAACTCTACGAGTTAGGAGTTGATACTAACCCATATAAGCCTAAAGTTTTAAGTTCAAAGGCAACTTTCAGATAACCATAGGACCTCATTTCACTCAACCCAACCTACGCCGATAAAATTAATACCGAGCTGCTGCTCATTGTTAGCAACAACCTCCCAAAACCAAAAAAGCACTTATAAAATAAGTGCTTTTGGGTTTGCTCAATTAATTTTTAATTACAGCGCGTTAAATACGTCGTCTGTTTTAGCTGCGCAAATAAAATCGTTTTTGTGAAGGCCTTTAATTGAATGACTCCACCATGTAACGGTTACTTTGCCCCACTCGGTTAATAAACCTGGGTGGTGGCCTTCGTCTTCTGCCATGTCGCCTACTTTGTTAGTAAACGCGATAGCCTGTTTGAAGTTTTTAAATTTATAAACACGCTCAAGCTGCATAATGCCGTCGCGTACTTCTGGTACCCAGTCTGGGATTTTAGTAATTAATTGCGCTAACTCTTCGTCAGATACTTTTGGCGCATCTACATGACAGGCTTCGCATTTTTGTGCACTTAATGAAGACATTCTAAATCCTTACTTTTAGCTTTTTTAGCATTAATATTTAACTGGCTAATTTTTCTTTTGGTGGAAATTTTGGGTCGTGCAAACCAAGCTCTTTAGCTCGCTCAACCAAAGTCATAATATCCATTTGCGATATATCAAACAGATCATGAATCGAATTTATGGTGTAGTACTGTGGTTGCATAATATCAATACGGTACGGCGTACGCAGTACATCAAGCACATTCATTGGGCTGATTTCTGGCGTGTTTGAGTATACGTACTGAGTCTCCCCTGGGCTTGATAAAATACCGCCGCCGTAAATACGCAGACCGTCTTCGGTTTGCATTAAACCAAATTCAACCGTAAACCAGTATATACGCGCAAGGTATACACGGTCCTTTTTCTGCGCTGCGTAACCTAATTGCCCGTACTTATGCGTAAACTCGGCAAAGTCAGGGTTAGTTAGCATGGCGCAATGGCCAAATATTTCATGAAAAATATCTGGCTCTTGTAGGTAGTCAAATTCTTCGCGGCTACGAATAAATGTAGCTACCGGAAACTGCTTGTTTGCCAGTAATCTAAAAAACTCATCAAAGTCGATAAGCGCAGGTACTGGTGCAACTTGCCAACCGGTAGTGGCTAGTAACACTTCGTTTAGCTCGCTTAACTGCGGAATACGGTCGTGCGGCAGGTTAATCTTTTTTAACCCTTGCATGTACTCGTTGCAGGCTTTGCCTTCAATGCATGCAAGTTGGCGTGCTACAAGCTCAGACCAAATTTTATTTTCTTCATCACTCCAGTGTATAACACCATTTTCGTCTGGTGTTTTGGATGTGTATTTACTTGCTTTAGCCATAAGTACCTTCTTGGGTGTGAGCCCTAAATCGGTGTCAGTGTGATACTCAAACCTATTGAATATCGAATGACCCCATACTATGCAAAAGTGAAGGAAAGTTTAATAGATAGGCTAACATCAGTATTTAGCGTGATCACCTAGATCGTAAAGTTAAAATTACACTCATGGCAAATTAAAAATACAGACCTTTAAATAAAGGCCTGCAGCTCATTCTTGAGTGTATACAATTAAATACATCTAACCAATTTTAGTAAAAGCTTGGTCTAAATCACTAATAATGTCGTTAACATCTTCAAGCCCAACCGAGAGTCTGATCAGCCCATCACTTATCCCAGCGGCAGCTCGCTCCTCTGGCGTATAAGGCGAGTGAGTCATAGATGCAGGATGCTGAATCAGTGTTTCAGCATCGCCGAGGCTTACTGCAAGTGTACAAAGTTTCATACTATCAATAAATTGTGCGCCATCATGTAGCGTGCCTTTTATTTCAAACGCAATAACACCACCAGCGGCTTTCATTTGGTTACCAATAAACCTATAACCTGGGTGCGATTTAAGCCCCGGGTAATATACGGTGCTTACTTGTGGATGCGCTTCTAGATATTGCGCTATTGTTTGTGCGCTTTGACAATGGCGCTCTATTCTAATAGCGAGTGTTTTTAGGCCTCGATTAATTAGCCATGCATCGTGCGGGCTTATGGTTGCACCAATGTCTTTTAGTACGGTCATTTTAATGTGTGTTATGTGCTCAAGCGATCCACATACAATACCGGCGACTACGTCTCCGTGGCCGTTTAAGTACTTGGTCGCACTGTGCATTATAATGTCGATACCGTATTTTTTGGGTGATTGCAGTAACGGCGTTAAAAAGGTGTTGTCGACCACACTAATTAAATTGTGCTCTTTAGCAACTGCGCCAATGAGTGCCAAATCAATAACCGCCATAGTGGGGTTGATTGGCGTTTCTACAAATATCATTTTTGAATTAGGTTTGATGGCAGCGCGTAGCTCGTCCTCGTTGGTCATATCAACAAAAGTGACTTCGATTCCCCAGCGCGGCAACATATGCGAGAAAAACGCAAAGGTACAACCATATAAAGCACTTGAGGCAACAAGATGATCTCCTTGCGATAAAAAGCTCAGTACTGAGGCAGATACAGCCCCCATACCTGTTGCGGTTGCAGCAGCTGCTTCACTGCTCTCTAGTTGAGCAACTTTTTGTTCAAGCTCTGTGGTTGTAGGGTTTCCTAAGCGCGTATAAATATAGCCAGGTTCGTCGCCTGCAAAACGCGCAGCACCTTGTGCGGCATTTTCAAAATGAAAGGTAGAGGTTTGATACAAAGGAGAAGTGAGTGCGCCGTGCGGGTCGTTTGCTTTTTGTGGTCCGTGAATACACTGGGTGTTTATATGATGCTTGCTCATTGTAGGCTCATTTTTTTGATTATTATGTTTTTGCGATTCAACAATCAAAACGTATGCGCTTACAAACAGCAAGCATGCCGGATGCTCAGATGGCTATTTGTGTAAAAACCATGCAGCGCACGTTTGTACACAAATATTGCCACTGCTAATCTAGTGTGTTGGTTCCGCCTTTTTACGGCTCATAATTTTACCTGCGATGCTTTGCACAGTGCCTTTTAGTAAGCTGCGCTTGTTTTCAAGCCTTGGTAATGGGCGACTAAGCTCCATTGCTTTGTAACCAATACGCGCTGTAAAAATACCAGCACTGACCCCTTGCGCTGCCCGCCCCGAAAGCTTACCTAAAAGCTCAGCACTTAGTGCAGTTGCAGCAAGGTCAGATACAAGCTCTGCACTGCCTACAAACATTACTTGTTTTATCAGCATACGGTACAGTTTTATACGGCTCGCGTAGCCAAAACCAATGCCGTAAATTTTACCAATTTGTTCTATTAACTTAGTACCGCGCCAAAGCACAGCCATCATATCCACCAGCGCAAGTGGGCTTAGGGCAACTAGTAGAGCTGATTCAGTCGCAAAACGATTTATAAGCTTTTTAGCTTTGGTGTCTTGGGTTATTAATAAACTGTTGGCGTACAGCGTCATTATTTCTTTGTCGCTGTGATGCGTCGCTACTTGGTTTTTAAAGGTTTCAAAGTTATCAAGCTCCTGATGTTTATTAAGCTTTTCGAGCCAAGGTAATGCACCGCCTACTTGCTCGCTGTTTAAAAGCCTGTCGGCTTCCACTCGGTGCAATTGGTTACGCTTTAAACTGCGCAGCATTCGGTACTCTCGCCACAATAAGCGCCCAATTAGCAGCACGCCACTTACAACTGCGGTTAAATAAACACTGCCTAAAATAATTGACTGCTCGAAAGCAAATACCAACGAGTACGCAAATTCTAAAAGCACCAGTACTATAAAACTAATAGCAAAAACACCTTTGAGCGTTTGCCACTTTGACTTTTTGTACACAGGCTCCAGATCTATTTCTGGCTCTAGTGCTTCATCTTCAAGTTCTTCGTAATCACTTTGTCCGTGCTGAATAATTTTTGCAGGTGCTAAAACGGGTTCGTTTTGCTCAATGCTTTGCGTATCTATGCGACGCCCTGCTTGAAATGGTTGGTTTGACTCATTCATGTTAATTTGTCTCCTAGCAGGTACTGCATGACATGATCTAATCGAATATGTTTTAGTTGTTTATCGGGGCTCGGCATTGGGGAAAACGATAAAAACTCAAATCCCTGTGCTGGCCACTCATTTTTATTAAGCATCCGCGAGGGAGGTTGCGGCGGTAAATACGTAAGCCAATCAGGTTCGTGTAATGGTTTGCCATAAATGCAGTCAAGCGTTTGGCCTTTGTCGGTAACTTGGCGCGGCTGCGTTGCTGTAATTGACGACATAGCCATGGTTTCTATTTTTACACCATCAAACTTTAAATGATTACTTTGCTCATGCACGAGCGAATCAAGTAGCAGTGCTAAATCTTTATGGTGCTTAGCACTTATATGATCTGACTTATTGGCTGCAAATAATATTTTGTCTATGTTTGGCTTAAATAAACGTTTAAAAAAGCCCGACTCACCGTAATTAAAGTGTGTGAGTAATTGGTTTATTACACTGCTTTGCTCTTGGAGTGTTTCGTGCCCTTCGTTTAGCGCACTAAGTACATCTACAAGTACGATTTGGCGATCGAAGTGTCTAAAATGCTCATTATAAAATGGTTTTACAACTTCTTTTATATAAGCGTTAAAGCGCTTAATTAAATGCGCTAAATTAGAACCCGCAACGACATCGTCACTGTTTATTTCACCCGATACCGGAAAAAACAATAACAATGGCGCGCCTTGTAGGTCGCCAGGCATAAGCATGCGTCCAGGTTGCAACATGGCAAGTTTGGTGTCTTTTTTAAGCCCTACTAACATGCTTTGATAAAGCTGAGCAATATGGGCAAGTGCGTTTTCATCAACGGGAGCGTTTAAGTCAAGTTGCTCAACAGCCATTAAAAAATCACTTGATGTGTTTACGCGCGAAGGCTGAGTTAATAATGGATATTGCTGCTCGCACCATTGAGCATAGCTTTGCTCAAGCATAGGTAAATCAAGGAGCCATTCACCCGGGTAGTCAATAATATCTAAATAAAGCGTTGATTGCGGCGAAAAGTGGCCGCGCAGCCCTGCATTACTTTGATACTTTATTGCCAAGCGCAGCGTATTAATCCGCTCGGTAGATGCAGGCCATGTAGGCATCCCATCGCTTGGAAATAATGAATTTAGTGCGCGCGTATAATTAAACGTAGGAACTTTTAACGCCTCTTGCGGCACAACTTTAGTGGCCACATGGCGGTGCTCGCGCATTACATCAAAAAAAGGTAAGTTTTTATCGTCAGCTTGGGTTGTTAAGTGTTTAACAAGCGCGGTAATAAAGGCTGTTTTACCACTGCCACTTAGGCCTGTTACGGCAAGTTTTACGTGTTGGTCTAAACTGCGATGAAGGGCTTTTTGTGCTTTGCCTTTAATACTTTTAAAGGTCTTTTTTGCAAATGATTGGCTCATAAAGTGTCTTGCACCTAATTTGCCGTAATTTATCACGCTGCAAATAAGGTGCTATTAAATCCTTTAAAGTTTGTTAATTTCACGGCTCACCGTAAACTCGCTTGAAGTTACATGGCGCTCCATATCTTGAAGGCGAGTATCTACACGCGTTAAACGCTCTTTTAAATCTTGCAATGCGCGGCGCGGTGGCTCGCCTTTTTGCCATACTTTAAATTTTACTTCTAGCGGATCGTCAGTTTTAGTTGAGCTTTTTGTTTGCGCCGCTGCGGGCTCTTTTTTATCTAAAATGAACCAGGCTGCAATATACGCTACCACAAATAATGGGCCACCCGTTAGCAGTACCGCACTAACAAATATAATGCGAACTAACCATAACTCCATATTAAAGTAGTCACTTAATCCCGCACATACACCGGCTATTTTACCGCGTTGTGGGTCTCTTAATAATTCGCGTTTGGCACTCATACTTTGCGTCTCCATTGTGGTGACTCTTGATCAAGCAATGCTTCAAGTGTTTCTAATCGTTCAGCCATTTTTTCAGCTTTGTGTGCAAGCTCAAGTAATTGGCGATGTTCGTGTTCACTTAAACCTTGGTTGACTTGTTTTTTGCTGCGGTAGTGTAAAATTAGCCACAGCGGAGCAACAAAAATCATAAACAAAATAAATGGTGCAACTAATATCTCTGGATCAAACATAATCCTCTCCTGACAATCCGTTTTGATGTTTTTAAGCAGTGGGGCACTTTAAGTGCCCCTTTATAAATTATTTATCAGCTAACTTCTTTTTAAGTTCGGCTAGCTCATCATCTATCTTTTCATTTTTTTGTAGGTTAGCAATTTCATCCGCTAACGTCTTTTTACCTAAATCGTACGACTCAATTTGAGATTCTAGTCCATCAATTTTGGTTTCGTAACGTTCAAAGCGGTTAAGTGCTTCTTCTACTTTTGAGCTATCAAGTGTCTTTTTCACTTCAAGGCGCGACTCAGCCGAACGTTGGCGAAGTATAATCGCTTTTTGACGAGATTTAGCATCTGCTAGCTTTTCTTGTAGCGTCGTTACTTCTTGCTGTAATTTCTCAATATGAGACTCTACATGTTCAAGCTCACTCGCTACTGAAGCAACTGCATCTGCCGACTTTTGCTTTTCAAGTAAGGCTGAACGCGCTAAATCGTCGCGGTCTTTACTTAAAGCCAGTTCGGCTTTATCTTGCCAATCACTTACCTGCGCTTTAAGTGTATCTAAGCGGCGTACAATTTCTTTTTTCTCAGCCAATGTTTTAGCTGATGTAGAACGTACTTCAACAAGCGTATCTTCCATTTCTTGAATAATCAGACGAACCATTTTTTCTGGGTCTTCTGCTTTATCTAAAATGGCGTTGATATTAGAATTAACAATATCTGCAAAACGTGAAAAAATTCCCATAACATTTACCTCTGTAATTAAAACTTAGTTAGTCTGCTATAACTAGTATCAATATGCTTGCCAACTTTTTAAAAGTTAAAATACACTTTATTTTCATTACGTTAAACTAAATATACAAATTTCTTTAGTTATCCCTAATTATGAAATACACTAACTGTTAGTAAAAATGACTAAGAGTTAGGAAATATGAGCCAATATCGCCAACAGGATAATTTACTCGGCCAATCAGATAGCTTTCTGTCTGTATTAGATCAGGTATCGCAACTGGCTAATTTAGATAAACCGGTACTTATTATTGGTGAACGCGGCACAGGTA
The DNA here is from genome assembly GCF_000690035.1 of Pseudoalteromonas sp. S3431. NCBI lineage: Bacteria > Pseudomonadati > Pseudomonadota > Gammaproteobacteria > Alteromonadales > Pseudoalteromonadaceae > Pseudoalteromonas > Pseudoalteromonas sp. S3431. The sequence goes on along the minus strand of NZ_JJNY01000045.1, from coordinate 31,651 downwards.
AAGAGCTAATAGCAGCACGCTTACACTTTTTATCAAAACGCTGGGATCAAAACTACGTAAAGCTTAACTGTGCAGCGCTTAACGAGAACCTACTCGAAAGTGAATTATTTGGCCACGAAAGCGGTGCTTTTACGGGGGCAAGCAAACGCCACGAAGGTCGTTTTGAACGCGCTAACAGCGGCACACTGTTTTTAGATGAATTAGCTAATACCTCAGCTATGGTACAAGAAAAACTGCTGCGCGTTATAGAATACGGTGAGTTTGAACGTGTTGGCGGCAAGCAAACTGTAAAAGTAGATACCCGCTTAGTGTGTGCGACAAACGAAGATCTTCCTTATTTGGCCGAGCAAGGTGAATTTAGAAGTGATTTACTCGATCGCCTTGCCTTTGATGTAATTACCCTGCCACCACTGCGCGAACGCCAAGACGATATTATGCTTCTTGCTGAGCAGTTTGCGATGAATATGGCGCGCGATTTAGAGTGGGAACTGTTTAGCGGTTTTACCCGAAGCGCAACAGAAACACTGCTTAGTTATGATTGGCCCGGCAATATTCGTGAACTTAAAAATGTGGTTGAACGTAGTTTGTATCGCCATGGCAGTGAACATATCCCCGTTCACCAGATTATTTTAGACCCATTCGATAGCCCATTTAGACCAAAAGCGCGCATTAAAGCACCTATAGCGGCCCAAACTGTTAATGTCGAGCCTATTGTTGTTGCGCCGCCGATTGCTCAAGCAAGCAGTAATACAGCCGTTGATATTCAATTTCCGTGTAGTTTAAAAGAGCGTTCAAACGACTTTGAAATAAACATGATTAATAAAGCACTCGAACATAGCCAATTTAATCAAAAGAAAACTGCAGAAGTACTTGGTTTAACGTATCATCAATTACGTGGTTATCTTAAAAAATACAATTTGTTGGATCAACAATAGTTAGAGGTTATGCGGGTGCATAAATTATTACTTACTTTACTAGCGGTCACCTTAGTAGGTTGCATTGATAACAAAGAAGAAATCATAGAAGAAAAAAACCAAGGCTTAGTTTATTGCGCTGAAGCTAACCCTGTGTCGTTTAATCCACAAGTTACGACCACCGGTTCTACTATTGATATTATTGCCAACCAGCTATACGACCGCCTAATTAGCATTGACCCTGTTACGGCAGAGTTTCAAAGTGAGCTGGCAACCGATTGGAAAATAAGTAAAGACGGTAAATCTATTACCTTCACATTGCGCAAAGGTGTGAAATTTCATACAACCGCTTATTTTACCCCTACTCGGGATTTTAACGCCGACGACGTTATATTTACCTTTAGCCGACTATTTGATGTCTATAATCCATATCACTTTGTGGGCGATGCCAATTACCCGTATTTTCAAAGTGTGGGGATTGATCAACTTATTCGTAAAATTGTGCGTGTTACTGATCATCAAGTTCGTTTTGAATTGTTTAATCCTGAAAGCAGCTTTTTAGCTAATATGGCCACCGACTTTGCCGTGGTGCTTTCAGAAGAATACGCCATGAAACTTAAGAAAAATAATCAAGAAAACTTATTTGATCAGTACCCTATTGGCACCGGCCCATATATTTATAAAGAATATCGCCGAGATCACCTCGTACGCTTTTACCGAAACCCACTTTATTGGAAGCACCACGTCGCACTTGAACAATTGGTTTACGACATAACGCCTAACGGCACTACGCGTATAGCAAAAATGCTGACTAAAGAGTGCGATGTAACGGCTCATCCAAGTAGTGCGCAATTGAGTATTTTAGCGCAACGCGACGATATAAACGTTGAAAAAGAAACAAATTTAAATATTGGTTACTGGGCTTTTAATACGGAGCGCGCCCCGTTTGACGACTTACGTGTACGCCAAGCACTTGCTCACGCCATTGATATCGATAAAATTATGCAAGCTGTATATTATGGTAATGGTACACGTGCACAATCTATTTTACCGCCAACCTCATGGGCATTTGAGCCACAAGCAAACATGCCAAGTTTTGATCCAGAACTTGCTAAAAAGTTATTAATTGAAGCTGGGTTACCAGATGGTTTTGATATGACTATTTGGGCGATGCCCGTAAGCCGTATTTATAACCCGAATGCGCGAAAAATGGCAGAACTAATGCAAAGTGACTTACGTAAAATAGGCGTTAATGTCAGTATTGTAGAGTATGAATGGAATACGTTTATTCAACGTATTGGCGAGCACAGGCATGATAGTGTATTGCTTGGTTGGGCCGCTGATACACCTGACCCGGATAACTTTTTTAGCCCTCTTTTAAGTTGCACTGCAACCTTTACCGGTAAAAATCCTGCTAACTGGTGCAATCCGCAATTTGATTTATTACTTACAAAAGCGCTCGATACGACTGATTTAAACATGCGAAAAAAATACTACGATGATGCACAAAGCTTAATTGTTGACGAGTTGCCATTGCTGCCTATTGCACATGGCTTACGTTTTCAAGCCAGTAGCGCAGACGTTGAAGGTATAACGCTTGGCCCATTTGGTGCAATTTCACTAGCTAATGCGAGGAAAAAATAATGATCTTAGATTATATTTTACGTCGTTTAGGTTTATTGCTTTTTATGACCCTAATGCTGAGTGTTTTTACATTTTCAATTAGTTATTTGTTCCCAGGCGATCCATTAAGTAATTTAAGTGGTGTACCAAGTAGTAACTTTGCTCAACACAGTGAGCTTGAAGATAAATATTTATATAACAGTAACTATTTTGTTCAATATATAGCCTTTTTAGGACGAATATTCCAAGGCGATTGGGGGCTTTCTTTTGCATCAGGTGACAATGTATTTAGCCATATTGTTGATTTATTACCCGCTACACTGGAACTAAGTGTTTATGCATTAATTGTATCGATTGTCGTTGGCGTACCCGCTGGCATTTTAGGTTCTGCGTACTATAAACGTTGGCCTGATAAACTTATAAATTCAACCACTATGGTTGGTTATTCCATGCCCGTATTTTGGTTAGCACTATTGCTTATTATGGTTTTTTCTCTCAAACTGGGCTGGTTTCCGATGTCGGGAAGAATGGGGTTACTTTATGAGATCCCCGCCAATACAGGCTTTATTTTAATTGATATTGCACTGGCTGGATTTCCATATAAAGGAATGGCATTTTTAGACGCCCTGCGCCATTTAACACTACCCACAATTGTGCTCGCCATGTATCCGACCACCGTATTAGTGCGCTTTACTCGTGAGTCTATGCTTAAAGTTATGGACCAAAGTTTTATTAAAACCGCAAGGGCTAAAGGCCTTAACCGCAGACAACTTATAATTCATCATGCACTGCGTAATGCGCTATTACCGGTAATTAAACAAATTGGTTTGCAATTTAGTACGCTAATAACGCTTGCGATGATTACTGAAGTTATTTTTTCGTGGCCCGGCATTGGCCGCTGGCTTATCGATAGTATTTATCAACGCGATTATCCAGCTATACAAGGCGGCTTAATGGCAGTGTCACTATTTGTTATATTAGCCACTATTATTGCAGAGCTTACTTATACGCTATTCGATCCACTCTCGCGGAATCAAGCCCATGGCAAAGTTTAATATATTTTCTGAAGAGTCGAATAAATCGCCACTTGCACGATTTTGGCGTAAATTTAAAAATAATCACCCTGCGTTAGTTGGCTTGTGGATATTTGTAGCATTTGCTTTACTTGCCGCCAGTGCTCCACTTTTAGCACCGTACGGTGTTAACCAACAGCATAGTGATGCATTACTTATTCCGCCTTCGTGGCGGGAAATGGGTGATGTACGCTTTATTTTAGGTACTGATGACTTAGGTCGCGATGTACTTTCGCGTTTAATGAATGGTGCAACTTACACATTTGGCCTCTCTGTTGTCGCCGCGCTTATTACAACTATTATTGGTGTATTAGTAGGTACATTTGCAGGTATCAGCCGAGGTATTCGCTCAAGTTTTTTAAATCACTTACTTGATATAACGCTCTCTATACCTTCTTTGTTACTGGCTATTATTATCATAGCAATTTTAGGCCCAGGCTTAATGAACACGGTATGGGCAATTATTTTAGCGCTATTACCACAATTTATTCATTCAATCAGAAACCTAATTGTTGATGAACTAAACAAAGATTATATTACCGCGTTTAGGCTCGATGGTGCGTCTAACTGGCATATTATATCACGCGGTATCTTTCCTAATATTTATGAGCACATTGTAGTTATATTTACGATGGCGCTCTCCACTGCAATTTTAGATATTTCTGCATTAGGTTTTTTAAAGCTTGGTGCTCAGCCACCTACCACTGAATGGGGAGCTATTTTAGCCGAAAATTTAGGGCTAATTTATTTGGCACCATGGACTGTTGCGCTGCCAGGCGTACTGTTATTTTTAGCTGTGTTATCGACTAATTTAGTAGGCGATGGCCTGCGACAAGTGTTAAAAGCACGTAAGGCTGATTAAATGCAATTACTTGATGTTCGAAATTTAACCATTGAGCTGCGTACCTCAGAAACGATAATTAGAGCCGTTGACAAGGTAAGCTTTAGCTTAAAAGAAGGCGAAGTACATGCCCTTGTAGGTGAGTCTGGTTCTGGTAAAAGCTTAATTGCAAAAGCAATTGTGGGTGTACTAAACGAACGCTGGAATATTACTGCCGACCGTATGCATTGGCGTGGTGTTGATTTAATGCGCTTAACACCCGAACAACGCCGTAAAACGGTAAGCCAAGATATTGCCATGATCTATCAAGACCCTAGTCGTTGTCTTGACCCTACAGCAAAAATGTTTGATCAAATAGCCGAAACCTTGCCTGAAAACCCAACAAAGGGGTTTTTCTTAAAACGTAACCGCGAGCGAAAAGACAGAGTAAAAGCGCTTATTCATAAAGTGGGCATTAAAAATCATGAAGCCGTGCTGGATAGCTATCCACATGAGCTCTCAGAAGGCGTATGTCAAAAAGTAATGATTGCAATGGCCATAGCCCGCACACCAAAGCTTTTAATCGCTGATGAGCCCACTACGGCACTAGAAAGTACCACTCGCGCACAGGTATTTAGGTTGTTGAAAAGTTTAAACCAACTAAAAAACATGTCGATTTTGATGATTTCTCATGAACTCGAAGAAATTGCACATTGGTCACATGGGATCCATGTTTTATATTGCGGGCAAATGGTTGAAGCTGGCCCAACTCACAAAATTTTTAGTCAGCCTCGCCACCCTTATACACAAGCTTTATTAAAAAGCCTACCTGATTACGAACAAGGCCTAGCTCATAAAGAGCCTTTTTACGCATTAAAAGGCACCATACCTACATTACAGCATTTACCGATAGGTTGCCGATTAGGGCCACGCTGCCCACAGGCTCAAAAAGCCTGCGTAGTTACACCTAAGCTTACAAAGCACAACGGGCACAGCTACGCGTGTCATTTCCCGCTGATTAAGGATATGAGATAATGCAACCAGTATTGAAAGTACAAGCTTTGTCTAAAACATTTAATATTCGTGCAGGCTTATTTAGTCGTAAAAAATTTGCGGTACTTAAAAATATTTCATTTTGCATTGGCAAAGGTGAAACTATTGCTGTTATAGGCGAAACGGGAGCGGGTAAAAGCACACTTGCCAAACTGCTTTCAGGCGCTGACAGCGCAGACTGCGGACAGATCTTATTAGAAGGCAATATTATTGAAGATAACGGTATTCGTGATAATCAGTGTCGCTATATTCGTATGATTTTTCAAGATTCAGCGGCCTCTCTTAATCCAGGTTTAACCATTGGTGATACGCTTGATGACTGCCTACAATACAATACTGACTTTGATAAAGCTGAACGGACTGAAAAAATTAGCGCTACGCTGTCAAAAGTTGGATTATTAGTCGATCACCAACATTACTATCCACACATGTTTAGTGTGGGGCAATTACAGCGTGTAGCACTTGCTCGTGCGTTAATTTTAGATCCAAAGGTTGTTGTACTTGATGAGGCACTATCATCACTAGACCCTTCTGTTCGTGCACAAATAGTTAATCTACTTCTCAAATTACAACAAGAAACAGGCCTGACATATGTGATGATCACTCATCATTTAAGCTTAGTTCGTCATATTAGCGACCAAGTTCTTGTACTTGATAAGGGAGAAGTCGTTGAATATGGCGCCACTGAAGTTGTTTTCCAAACACCTCAATCGAAAATCACCCAACGTTTATTAAGCTGTTAAAACAGCATTTTTTTCGTATCTAACCTGAACTCTGGTTAAGAGATTTACTATCATATTGAATCATGGTGATATTTAAATTTAATTTCTCTAGCCAGAAATTTCCAGTGAAAACAAGGCGAATTTACGCGTCAATAGCTGCTCGAGATAGATTTACTATCCAGCGTTCAGGTTATCTATTCTGCTTTGTAATATAACCTCGTTTATTAAGGTCTCTTGTTAAATACACTGCATTTAACAGTTATACCAATTCGCTTAATTAAGTGATCTATTTTGAAGTAAGAAAATCGTGTCGATAACAAAGCAAAAATTTCGTTATTTAGTTGTTCTATATCAGAAATTTTTAACGCTGTTAACGCCAGATTTAATCCCTCAAACTGATTAAGTATTATTGCGAATTGGTATTAATACTACAAAGAGGATTTATGTTAAAAAAGACACTACTCGCTAGCATTTCATCGCTATTACTTTTATCAACAACGGTTATCGCCGATGTAGCACCTAGTTCAAATGTTAAAAACTGGGTTGGCGGAGTTGACCACTTAGGATTAACCGTGTCAGACCTTGATGCGTCTAAAGTTTTTTTTACTGACGTACTTGGTTTTAAAGTGCTCGGGAGTGACCCAAGTTACCCAGCTTACTTTTTGTCAAACGATAAAATAACGATTACGTTGTGGCGTGTTAAAAATGATGAAAAACGTGTGGAGTTTAATCGAGCAGAAAATGTGGGGTTACACCACTTAGCACTCAGTGTTGAGAGTATTGAAAAGTTAGCGCAGCTACACGATCATTTAAAAACGCAAAATAATATTAAAATAGAGTTTGCACCCGAAAATCTAGGTAAAGGTCCAACAAAACACATGATGATTAGAGAGCCTAGCGGTAATCGCATAGAGTTTATTGCAAGAGGCAAATAATACCAACTATATTGAAGACAATAAAAAAGGCGCTTTAAAAGCGCCTTTTTTTATGAGCTAAATTAATTACTCAACGGGTTGTGCAACCGTTGGTAAGTTAAGCTCAGCATTCGCTTTTAACGCTTCAATAAATACCATGTAGTTTTTATTAGCTTGCGCCATAGTGATACTTTGCTTTGCTTGTGGGTCAATATTAGCTGTAACTTGTGCATCTGTTACCGACTTAAGTGCAACAATTGCAGCATCACCATTATTTAAATCAACTACTTCAAACACTGCAGAACCTGCAGGATGAGCCATTTTAAATGCTTTAGTTACAATTGCTGGCGAAACAGTATAGCTTTGACGTGTTAATTGCGCTTCTTGGCGAAGTGTTAAGCTTTGCTCATTGGCTACATCACTTAAACTCTTACCTGCTTTTACTTCTGCAAATAAGCTACGTGCTTTATCTTTAGCAAGCTCAGATGATTTTTCATTAACTAAACGTGCTTTAATTTGCTCGCTTACTTCACTTAGTGGCTTAGTGGCAGCTGGTTTGTGTTCATTTACACGAACAATAATCGCATGCTCATCGCCAAGCTCAATAACTTCAGAGTTAACTTTATCTTCCAGTAAATCAACTGACGATAACGCAGCAATTACAGATGGCGTATTTAACGGCTCTGGTAATGCGTTAATTGCTAAAAGCGGCGTTGATTTAATCTCTACCTCTGCAACTTCGGCAGCATCGTCTAAGCGATCTGAAATTTCAAATGCTAGTGCACCCATTTCAGTTTGCTTTTCGTAAAAGGCATCTATTTTTTCAGCTTGTTCAAGCTCCGCACGTAAATCAGCTTTAACATCATCATATGCTTTAACTTGTTGCGGCTGAATATCAGTAAGTTTAATTATGTGGTAACCAAACTCTGATGCTACAACCTCTGAAAAGTCACCTTTATTTTTAAGCGCAAATGTCGCGTCTTCAAATGCAGGGTCCATTACATCGCGTTCAATCCATTCAAGGTCGCCGCCCATTTCACCACTAACAATATCATCAGATGATGACTCTGCTAATTCAGCAAAATCTGCACCTTGCTCTAATTGTGCGTGAAGTGCATTGGCTTTTTCTTTTGCTGCATCATCGTCTTCGCTGTTATCGATTAAGATATGTGAAACACGGCGTTTTTCTGGCTCAACGTATTGTGCCTTATTTTGATCGTAATACGCTTTAACATCATCTTCAGTAACTGACTCAACCGTAATATCTGTGGCTTTAAGCTCAATATAATTAACTGAGATAAGTTCTGGCGATAAAAACTGTGATGCATTTAGCTCGTAGTAATCAGATACTTCTTGCTCTGATACTTCAACACTTGCTGCTAGCGCTTCTTTGTTTACAACTAAGTAATCAATGCTGCGCGTTTGCTGCTGTAGAGAAATAGCGCTTTTAAGCTCGCTCTCAAGAGCAAAGTCAGTACCGGCTACGGCAGTAACAAGTTGACTGCGCGTCATATCTTTACGAAGGTATTCACGAAATGCATCTGGTTGAAAATTCATTTGACGAATAACTTGTAGGTAACGGTCGTTATTAAACTGCTCACCTACTTGAAAATACGGTAATTCTAAGATTGTTTTACGTACACTTTCGTCGCTTACGCGAAGGCCTAAATCAGCCGCTAGCTGTGATTGCAATTCTTGTTGTACTAAGCGGTCAACTACACCTTGACGTATTTGTGCCATGTAATTTGGATCTGCAGAAATTTGTGCAAAATATTCACCAAATTGTTGTTCTAATCGACTACGCTCATTTTGGAACGCACGATTAAATTCAGTTTGGCTAATTTTAATTCCATTTACTTCAGCAACAGGTTGTTCCGTGGTTTGACCTAGGTAACTACCAATCCCAGCTAAAGCAAAAGATAAAATCACCGCGCCTAAAATTATTTTGGCTACAGGTCCTTGTGAACCTTCTCTGATTTTCTCAAGCATTTGTTTATCTCTTTTTGATCAAGGTTTTTACCTTGTCACATGTAAAAAAAGCGTATCTTACCAGATACGCTTTTTCACTTGAAGTAATTGGCGGTAAAGTTACTTAATTCATCATTTAGATTGATTAAGTAAATTTACATTCGCCATAACTAAACTGTATGAAAACAGTGATTAGTTTACTGCGTCTTTAAGCGCTTTACCGGCTTTAAAAGCAGGAATATTTGCAGCAGCAATTTGAATAGCTTCACCAGTTTGCGGGTTACGACCTGCACGTGCAGCACGCTCACGTACTGAGAAAGTACCAAAGCCAACAAGTGCAACTGAGTCACCATCTTTTAGCGCACCAGATACAGATTCGATGAATGAATCTAGAGCACGACCTGCAGCCGCTTTAGAAATGTCAGCATCAGCTGCGATTTGATCGATCAATTGAGATTTATTCACAATATCATCCTCTTTCATTGTTATTATCAAGAGCGATGGTTTTTTAAACTAACATCACTTTTTTGAAAATTTTAGAGCAAACTAATTATGCTCACATGATTATATTTTTCTTAAGCCTAGGCCCCGTAAGGGCTAGGCTTGAAAACCAGTGCTTAACTTATCATATCGTTTAGATTTGAAAAGCCCTAAAAAGCACTTTTTTCGGTTTTTTACTGTTTTTTTGGTGTTTCGACTGAAAAACTCTCAACCGGATGCACTAAAGCCAGTTTTAAAACTTCGTCAATCCATGTAACTGGGTGAATATCTAAGCCCGCCAGCACATTGTCTGGGATCTCTTTTAAATCACGTTCATTAATTTTTGGAATGATGACTGTTTTAATCCCACCACGATGCGCCGCGAGTAATTTTTCTTTTAAACCACCAATTGGTAATACTTCACCACGTAGTGTAATTTCGCCGGTCATTGCAACATCCGCACGTACAGGGTTACCCGTTAAACTAGACACTAAACCAGTCACCATAGCAGCACCTGCGCTCGGACCATCTTTAGGTGTTGCACCTTCAGGCACATGCACGTGAATATCACGTTTTTCATAAAAGTCGCTATTAATACGAAATGTATCTGCACGATTACGCACGACCGTCATGGCCGCCTGAATCGACTCTTGCATTACATCGCCCAGTGAACCTGTATAAGTAAGCTTACCTTTACCTGGTACCGCTGCGCATTCAATAGTAAGTAAGTCACCGCCTACTTCAGTCCATGCAAGACCAGTTACTTGGCCAATACGGTCGCCATCTTCCGCTTTACCGTAATCGAAACGCTGTACACCTAAAAAGTCTTCTAAATTATCTTGATTGATAGTCACGGTTTTAGTGTCTTTTTCAATTAAGATATTTTTAACTGCTTTACGACATAGTTTTGAAATTTCACGCTCAAGATTACGTACACCCGCTTCACGTGTGTAGTAGCGAATAATGCCAATAATTGCACTATCAGCAATCTCAATCTCATGCTCTTTCAGGCCATTACGTTTCACTTGTTTAGTAATTAAGTGCTCTTTTGCGATGTTTAGTTTTTCATCTTCGGTGTAACCCGATAAACGAATAACTTCCATACGGTCCAGTAATGGACCAGGAATGTTAAAGCTGTTTGATGTCGCTACAAACATAACGTCAGATAAATCGTAATCTACTTCAAGGTAATGATCGGCAAAATGGCTGTTTTGTTCAGGATCAAGCACTTCTAATAGCGCTGATGCTGGGTCGCCACGCATGTCTGATGACATTTTATCGATTTCATCTAGCAAGAATAATGGATTTTTAACACCCACTTTAGTCATGTTTTGAATTAACTTACCTGGCATTGAACCAATATAAGTACGGCGATGGCCACGAATTTCAGCTTCATCACGCACACCGCCTAGCGCCATACGGATATATTTACGACCTGTAGAGCGTGCGATAGATTGCCCAAGTGATGTTTTACCCACACCCGGAGGGCCAACTAAACATAAGATTGGACCTTTTAGTTTATTAGTACGCTGTTGCACCGCAAGGTACTCCAGAATACGTTCTTTAACTTTATCAAGGCCATGGTGATCACTATCAAGAATTTTTTGCGCGCCTGCTAAGTCTTTTTTAACTTTAGAGCGCTTTTTCCACGGCACATTAATTAATGTATCTATGTATGAACGCACTACGGTCGCTTCTGCTGACATTGGCGACATCATTTTAAGTTTATTAAGCTCTGTGGTCGCTTTATCTTGTGCTTCTGCTGGCATACCAGACTCTTCAATGCGCTTTTTAAGTGCTTCAAATTCATCCGGTACATCATCAAGCTCACCCAGCTCTTTTTGGATGGCTTTCATTTGCTCATTTAGATAATACTCACGCTGAGATTTTTCCATCTGCTTTTTAACGCGAGTACGAATCTTTTTCTCAACTTGCAGTAAGTCTATCTCGCCTTCCATAAGCGCCATTAAATATTCAAGACGCTCTGTAACGCTTGAAATTTCTAGCACTTTTTGCTTTTCAGGTACCTTTAATGGCATATGAGCAGCCATTGTATCGGCTAGCCGCGCAGGATCATCAATACCTGAAACTGACGTTAGTACTTCTGGTGGGATTTTTTTATTTAGCTTTACATAGCCTTCAAATTGGCTAATTGCGCTGCGAATAAATACATCTTGCTCTTGCTCATCAATTAAGTCAGATTCAATAAATTGAGCATTAGCAACAAAAAAGTCTTCGCTATCAACGAAGTCTTCAATTTGTGCACGTTGCGTCCCTTCTACTAAAACTTTAACGGTGCCGTCTGGTAACTTTAATAACTGAAGTACAGTAGCAATAGTACCAATACGATAAATATCATCTTGTTCTGGCTCATCTACAGTTGCATCTTTTTGTGCAACTAAGAAAATTTGTTTATCTTTGTCCATTGCCGCTTCAAGGCATTTTATTGATTTTTCACGGCCTACAAAAAGCGGGATCACCATGTGTGGATACACCACAACATCGCGCAGTGCTAGCACTGGGATTTCGACTCGGTCGGTTCTCTCAAGCGTCATTATAATTTCTCTTCGCACTTCATTTATTTTAAAGATTACTCAAGTATATGGGGATAACCTAATTAAAGTTCAACAATTTTCCCATACTCGATTAAATTAATTATAAAAAAAGGAGCCTAAGGCTCCTTTTTTCATTCAAATAGCTTAAAAACTATTCTGATGCAGCTTTATCTTGTTTATTATTTTCATAAATCAAGATTGGGTCAGATTCACCTTTAATAACGGTTTCATCAATAACCACTTTACTTACATCATCCATTGAAGGAAGCTCATACATTGTATCAAGCAATACACCTTCAACGATTGAACGAAGACCACGCGCACCTGTTTTACGCTCCATTGCTTTGTGGGCAATTGCAGCTAAGGCATCATCGCGGAACTCAAGTTCAACGTCTTCCATGCCAAACAACACTGAAAACTGTTTAGTAATCGCGTTTTTAGGCTCACTCAAGATTTGTACAAGTGCTGCTTCATCAAGCTCAGTTAACGTTGCAACTACTGGCAAACGGCCTATAAATTCAGGGATTAAGCCGTATTTAACTAAATCTTCTGGTTCTACGTCTTTAAATGTTTCACTTAAAGAACGACTCGCCGCAGATTCTTTTACGCTAACGCCAAAACCGATACCGGTATTTTTATGACTACGTTGTTCAATTACTTTATCTAAACCTGAAAACGCACCACCACAAATAAATAAGATTTTAGATGTATCTACTTGTAAAAACTCTTGCTGTGGATGTTTACGACCACCTTGCGGTGGAACTGAGGCAATTGTACCTTCGATCAGTTTAAGTAGCGCCTGTTGAACGCCCTCACCCGATACGTCACGCGTAATTGATGGGTTATCTGATTTACGAGAAATCTTGTCAATTTCATCGATGTATACAATACCACGTTGTGCTTTTTCAACATCGTAATCGCACTTTTGTAAAAGCTTTTGAATGATGTTTTCAACATCTTCACCTACATAACCCGCTTCGGTTAATGTAGTGGCATCGGCCATAGTAAACGGCACATCAAGTAGACGCGCTAACGTTTCTGCAAGTAATGTTTTACCACTACCAGTTGGGCCGATAAGCAAAATATTACTTTTACTTAATTCAATATCTTGCTTAGTCGATTGATTGCGCAGTCGTTTATAGTGGTTATAAACTGCAACAGACAATACTTTTTTAGCATGATCTTGACCAATAACATAATCGTCTAAGTGTTTACGAATTTCTTTTGGTACAGGTAGTTTATCAGACGTGTCATGCTTAGGAGCAATGTCTTTAATTTCTTCCCTGATAATATCGTTACACAACTCTACACATTCATCACAAACGTATACTGATGGGCCTGCAATTAATTTACGTACTTCATGCTGGCTTTTGCCGCAAAAAGAGCAGTATAACAATTTATTACTTTTGTCGCCGTCTGTAGGAGTGTCAGACATTCAGCTACCTCATTTTATTACGTTGGCCACCAAAACTGTTGGTGGCTATTTCAATACGCTTTAACTATACCAAAATTTATTGGTTTTCGCATAGTAACTCTAAGTGGTAAGCAGATAACCTGCTCACCAAGCGCTTACTTTTTATCGCGATTTGTAAACACTGAATCAACCAAGCCGTAATCTACAGCCTGCGAAGCACTCATAAAGTTATCACGATCAGTATCTTTGGAAATCACATCTAACGGTTGGCCTGTATGCTCAGCCATTAAGCGATTTAGTTTGTCTTTAATAGACAGAATTTCTTTCGCATGAATTTCAAAGTCAGATGCTTGACCTTGGAAACCACCTAATGGTTGGTGAATCATCACGCGTGAGTTAGGTAGGCAAAAACGCTTACCTTTAGCACCAGCAGTAAGTAAAAAAGCACCCATGCTTGCAGCCTGACCTACACATATTGTACTTACATCAGGTTTGATGAAGTTCATAGTGTCATATATAGCCATACCTGCAGTTACTGAGCCACCTGGTGAGTTAATGTATAAAAAGATATCTTTATCAGGGTTTTCTGATTCTAAAAATAGCATTTGCGCTAAAATCAGATTTGCCATGTTGTCTTCAACTTGACCTGTTAAAAAGATAATACGCTCTTTTAATAATCTCGAATAAATATCATACGAGCGCTCGCCTTTAGGTGTTTGTTCAACAACCATAGGGACCAATGCATTTAGGGGATCTGTAATACCAGTATTCATACTTATTTAATTCCTTATGCGCTTATACTTATCCTTACTATAAGAAAAGCATAATTATCGTTTTTCGCAAATTAAAGGCCAAAAACTAAAATGGCCCGGGCACGCTGTATAAACAGAGTAGCACGAGCCATTTAATCGTTAGCGAGAGCTTAAGTCAATGACTTATTAAGCACCTTGCTGTGGATTCATGATGTCATCAAATGCTTTTTCAACGTCAGTTACAACTGCTTTAGCTAAAATAGCTTCAACAGCTTGCTCTTCCATTGCTACATTACGCATTTGCTGCATAAGTTGATCATTTGCTTTGTAGTATTCTACTACTTCAGTTGGATCTTCGTATGCAGAAGCAACTGTTGCGATTAATGCTTCAACTTTAGAATCATCAACTTTAATCTCGTTAGCTTTGATCACTTCACCTAATAAAAGGCCAGTTTTAACACGTGTTACAGCTTGCTCATGGAACAATTCAGCTGGAAGCTCAGGCATATTTTTAGCATCACCACCAAAACGTTGAGCCGCTTGCTGACGTAGTGCATCAACTTCTTGATCAACAAGCGCTTTAGGCACTTCAATTTCGTTGTTAGCTAAAAGACCTTTGATTGCTTGGTCTTTAACACTTGCTTTAACCGCTTGGTCTAGTTCACGTGTCATGTTCTTTTTAACTTCTTCTTTAAGCGCGTCTACGCCGCCTTCGGTAACACCGAATTTAGTTGCAAACTCTTCGCTTAATTCTGGTAATTCTTGCGCTTCAACTTTTTTCACTGTGATAGTGAATTGAGCCGCTTTACCTTTTAAGTTTTCAGCGTGGTAATCATCAGGGAACGTTACATCAGCAACTACTTCTTCGCCTGCTTTTTTACCTACGATGTTATCTTCAAAACCTGGGATCATACGACCTTGACCAAGTTCTAATGGGAAGTCTTCAGCTTTGCCGCCTTCAAATACTTCACCGTCGATAGTACCTACGAAATCAACTGTTACACGGTCGTTTTCGCCAGCAGCTGCATCAACATCAGCCCACGCTGCATGTTGCTTACGAAGTGTTTCTAGCATGTTAGCTAAATCTTCGTCAGTTACTGTTACCGCTGGTTTCTCAACAGTAATCTTATCTAAACCTTGAACTTCAACTTCAGGGTAAACTTCAAACGTTGCTGAAAACTCTAAATCTTTACCTGCTTCAAGTGATTTAGGAGCGAATGTAGGCGCGCCAGCTGGATTGATTTTTTCAGAAACGATTGCTTCGTAAAAATTACGTTGCATTACTTCGCCAGCAACTTCTTGACGAACTGCAGGGCCAAAACGCTTGTTAATTACAGATACTGGAACTTTACCAGCACGGAAACCATCTATACGCTGTGTTTTTGACAGTTGTTGTAGGCGTTTTTTTACTTCGGTCTCAACGTTCTCTGAAGGAACGGTGATAGTTATACGGCGCTCAAGGCCTTGGGTCGTCTCAACAGAAACTTGCATGATTTACCTCAATATTCAATTTTGGCGATTGTTCGCCTTCCTTACAAACAAAGTGATCTGCATGAGTCTTGATAAAGTTTAAGCGGTTTTTCACACTTAAAAGCATCCGTCGCTACCATGAGATACCATTGCTGCTTTGCCCTTCGGGCACTATGTTAAACAATAGACGCGGCATTATAACCTAATATTTATGATAGTCGAGTATAGGGCGCAATTATTTGGACTAGATATGGGACTATAGAAGCTAACTGAATAAAAAACAGACTAACTAAGCGTTAGATGAAATGAAATACAAATTATTTAATATAATTATAGGATAACGTGTATTGATTTATAATATTAGAGGATTTTATTTACTAATCTTACTAGATAAGAAATGGTCGGCGATGCAGGATTTGAACCTGCGACCCCTTGGACCCAAACCAAGTGCGCTACCAAACTGCGCTAATCGCCGACATTGAAGAATTAACTTCTTTTTCATACTGAACACTTAAACTGAGAGCTTAAGACCATTTTAAGAAATGGTCGGCGATGCAGGATTTGAACCTGCGACCCCTTGGACCCAAACCAAGTGCGCTACCAAACTGCGCTAATCGCCGATATTCGTTGTAAATGGGGTGACTGATGGGGCTCGAACCCACGACAACCGGAATCACAATCCGGGGCTCTACCAACTGAGCTACAATCACCGCTATATTTACATGTTTTCAAATGGTGCACCCAGAAGGATTCGAACCTTCGACCCACGCCTTAGAAGGGCGTTGCTCTATCCAGCTGAGCTATGGGCGCATCGAAAACTTCGTAGTTTACCAATAAGCTATTCGATTATAATAAATTATAAAAAAATGGTCGGCGATGCAGGATTTGAACCTGCGACCCCTTGGACCCAAACCAAGTGCGCTACCAAACTGCGCTAATCGCCGATACTTACTATTGTTTGCGAGTGACCTCGTTGACAACGGGGTGCATAATAGTGATTTGACGGGGTTAGGTCAAACGTTTTTTTTATTAAATCAATCAAGTGTTCATTTTTAGTGCACAATGGTTAAATATTATAATAGAAGACTGAATTTTAAACTATTTAACCACTCAAGTACTATATAACTTAAAAGCAACTTGGCGCTGCAATGCTTTTCTGCGAAAATAGTAGGCACATTATAAAACGAGTTAAATAAAGACTGTATTTTCTTTATTAGCATTTTTACCCCTATTTTATTATGCATTCGTTTTTAGAGTATCGGTATCTAGTTAATTAACCCCAATTAAAGGTCACCCATGACGGCAAACATCATTGATGGTAAGGCAATCGCAAAACAAGTACGTAGCGCTGTAGCAGAACGCGTAAGTGAGCGTGTAGCAAATGGTTTACGTGCACCAGGACTTGCAGTAGTACTTGTAGGACTTGATCCAGCAAGCCAAGTTTACGTTGGTTCAAAACGTAAAGCCTGTGAAGAAGTAGGTTTTATTTCTAAATCATTTGATTTACCTGCGGACACACAAGAGCAAACTCTTTTAGATTTAATTGACGAGCTAAATAATGATGCCGAAGTTGATGGAATTTTAGTGCAGTTACCACTGCCCAAAGGTCTTGATGCTGAAAAAATTTTAGAACGTATTACCCCACATAAAGATGTTGATGGATTTCATCCATATAACATTGGCCGATTAGCACAACGTATGCCTGCTCTTCGCCCATGTACGCCAAAAGGTATTATTACATTACTTGATTCTACGGGCGTACGTTATAAAGGTATGCATGCAGTTGTCGTTGGCGCATCAAATATTGTGGGTCGTCCAATGTCGTTAGAGCTTTTATTAGCCGGTTGTACAACCACAGTATGCCATAAGTTTACTCAAGACTTAGAAACGCATGTTCGCCGCGCTGACTTATTAGTTGTGGCTGTCGGTAAACCTGAATTTATACCTGGAGATTGGATAAAAGAAGGCGCTATAGTCATCGATGTAGGCATTAACCGTTTAGATACGGGTAAATTAGTCGGTGATGTTCAATACAGTGTGGCTGAACAAAAAGCGCATTTTATTACACCTGTACCAGGTGGCGTTGGCCCGATGACGGTCGCAAGCTTAATTGAAAACACACTTGAAGCGTGTGAGAAATATCACAGCTAAGCTGTTAAAAAATCAAAAAAGGGTTGCCATTTGGCAACCCTTTTTTAGTTGAACGTGAATTACTTTAAACGCTTACGCTTTACGCCACGTTGTTTTACCGGCTGAATCTTCAAGTATTACACCTAACGCATTAAGTGCATCACGAGCTTCATCAGCAGCAGCCCAATCTTTACTAGTACGCGCTTCATTACGTTTTACAATTAATGCTTCAATTGTCGCAACTTCGCCATCATCTTGCCCGCCTTGTAAAAAGGCTTCCGGTGCTTGTTGAGCAACACCCAAAACGTTACCAATACTGCGTAATATAAACGCAAATTGCCCAGCTTGAACTACGTCACTTTCTTTTACGCGGTTTAACTCTTTAGCAAGTTCGAACAACACAGGTAGTGCTTCTGGTGTATTAAAGTCGTCATCCATCGCTTTTCTAAATTTAGCAACAAACTCATTGCCTTCTAAATCGCATTCTACTGGCTCAACATCACGAAGCGCTGTATAAATACGTTCAAGTGATGAACGCGCTTGGTCTAAATTTTCTTGTGAGTAATTTAATTGGCTACGGTAATGACCTGAAATTAAAAAGTAACGAACAGATTCAGCATCGTATGCTTTTAAAACTTCACGCACTGTAAAGAAATTATCTAACGACTTAGACATTTTTTCTTTATTTACTTGTACCATGCCAGTATGTATCCATGTATTTACATACTTGCCGTTGTTTGCACAGCACGACTGGGCAATTTCGTTTTCATGATGTGGAAACTGTAAATCAGACCCCCCACCGTGAATATCAAAATGCTCACCTAAATGCTTTGAGCTCATTGCCGAACATTCAATATGCCAACCAGGACGCCCTTCTCCCCACGGTGATGACCATGATGGTTCACCTGCTTTTGCTTTTTTCCATAACACAAAATCAAGTGGATCGTCTTTATCTTGCGCCACTTCAACGCGAGAACCTGATTGCAACATTGTTAAATCTTGCTGAGAAAGCGCGCCATATTGCTCAAACGTTGATACATCAAACAATACATCGCCATCAGCTGCGACATAGGCATGGCCTTTTTCAATCAAGCGCTTAACCATAACGATAATTTCATCCATATGGCTTGTAACTGTTGGTTCAATATCTGGGCGTAGCATATTTAGGCTATCAAAATCTTCATGCATCGCTTTAGTCATGCGAACAGTTAAGTCGTTTATTGACTCACCATTTTCGTTCGCACGTTTAATTATTTTATCGTCGATATCTGTAATGTTACGAACATATTTTAAATCGTAACCAATATGGCGTAAGTAGCGCACAATAACGTCAAAACCAACAAAAGTACGAGCGTGTCCAATATGGCAGTAATCATAAATGGTGATACCACACACATACATGTCGATTTTTCCTTCGACCATCGGTTTAAATTGCTCTTTTTGTCGCGTGAGTGTGTTGTATATATTTACCATTTACTTTGAGTCCTTGACTATTTACTTGAACAGTTATGTTACCACTTGAAAAGCCCCTGCTCTAGCGCTTTATAACAAACCAAACATCTACTTTGTTAATCTTAGCCAACTACGATAAAATAGCGCCAATATTTAAACCGGATATAGGAAAACACATGGTTGTTCTACACACTAATTTTGGTGACATCACCATTAAAATGTTTGAGCAAGAAGCTCCAAACACAGTTAAAAACTTTTTAGAGTATGCAAATGCTGATTTTTTCAACGGCACTATCTTTCATCGCGTAATCGATGGTTTTATGGTTCAAGGCGGTGGTTTTGTTCCAGGTATGGAACAAAAAGAAGTAAACGACCCAATTCAGAATGAAGCTAATAACGGCCTGTCTAATAAAATAGGCACTTTAGCTATGGCACGTACACCTGATCCTCATTCAGCTACAGCACAGTTTTTCATTAACGTGAACAACAACGACTTTTTAAACCACAGCAGCGAAACATCGCAAGGTTGGGGTTATTGTGTTTTTGCTGAAGTTGTAGAGGGCATGGACGTAGTCAATAAGATTAAAGCAGTTGCAACAGGTAGTACTGGTTTTCACCAAGACGTACCTCTTGAAGATGTGATCATCGAAAGCGTTACTGTTAGCTAATAGTACGTTTACCCACGTAATGTGGAGTATCAGCGGGCATTTACGCAATGTGTATACGCCCGCTTTATTTATATCGAAAAGATTGTTCTATGACTCACCAAACTTACTTTATTGCAGATTTACATCTAAGCGAAAACCGCCCCGACATTAGCGCTGCATTTTTTGACTTTTTAAATACACATATACTAAATAAAGATGTAGATGCACTTTATATTTTAGGTGATTTTTTTGAAGTTTGGGTCGGGGATGACTACATTACTGCACTGAGTGCCGATGTAGCAAAGCACCTTAAAGCAGTCAGTGATAGTGGCACTCCGGTGTATTTCATTCATGGCAATCGTGACTTCATTATGCGCAAGCAATATGCAGACATGGCCGGTATGACATTACTTGCTGAACAAACGGTCATTGATTTATATGGTACGCCAACAGTCATTTTACATGGCGACGAAATGTGCACTCAAGATACTGAGTATCAAAACTTTAGAAAAAAGAGCCGTGGTTGGTGGTGGCCAAAACTAATGCTTGCAATGCCGCTTTGGTATCGTAAAAAAATAGCGCGCAACGCCCGCGAAAAAAGTAAGTTAAGTCAAGCTGATAAACCTATCGAAATTTTAGACGTTGTCGATGACGCTGTACTTGCAACCTTTGCCAAACATAACGTTACTAATATGATTCATGGTCATACTCACCGCCCTAATGTTCATACATATAAAATTAATGAACAAACACTTACTCGCACAGTGCTAGGTGACTGGTATACCCAAGGTTCTTATTTAGTGGTCACCCCCAAATCACAAGAGTTAATCAACACGCCTTTCGCATAATTTCGAATTCTGACTACTCTTGTTCAGTAAAGTTTAATAAAAGTGAGGGGCTAAATGATAAAGCTGATAATTTTCATCCTAGTGACTGTTATTCCAACAAAGGCATTATGCGAGCAAACATGGCAAATTGTTACTGAGAACTTTCCCCCATACTTTAGTAATGACTTACCTAAAAACGGCTGGCTCTATGAGATAACCCGCGCGGCCCTTATAACACAAGGTATTAATAGTGAAATAGAATTTACCACATGGGATCGCGCTTTAAAATTATTAGAAAAAAAGAGAAAAACAGCTATTTTAGGCGCTTTTTATTCTGCAAAGCGGAATGAGGTTTTTTATTATTCTCGTCCACTTGCACGTGCCCACACTGGAATTTTTAAACGAAAAGAAAGTACAATTAATTTTGATGGCACCACTCAATCATTAGTACCTTATAGTATTGGTAAAGAAGATAGCGCTTTTATAAGCCAAGAATTCACTAGAAACACCGAATTGGCAATCACGTCCACTAAAAGCCTCCCTACTAGCTTATACTTACTGCAACAAGGGCGTATTGATCTGGTCGCAGGCACTAAAGAGGTTGGCAAGTATTGGCTTGAGTATAGTACAGAAGTTAATTTAGATAAGAATAAAATTGAGTACTTGTTACCCGATCTTGCTACTCACAAGTTATATTTAGTTGTTTCTCAATCAAACTATAGAGCTAAAGAATATTTACAAAAGTTTAATAGGGGGATTGATGCAATAGTAGAAAACGGAAGTATTGCTGATATTATGAAAAAACATAATTTCAGCAATGAAAAAATTACTGAATACATTAATTTTTTAAAAGAAAATTAACTAGTTTGACACTGTAGGTACGCCACTATGAAACTTAAAGTCAGTGTCAGTTGTAGAAATTAGTTCTTTTTCTTTTTCACCAAAAAAGTTCACGCGTTCGGTAATATCAAAATCAGCTATTTCTTGCGCTAAAGTTAAATAATCTTGGTAATGACGCGCTTCTGAGCGTAATAACGAAATATAAAAATCACCTAAACGTTTATCAACATGTGGCGCAAGCTTTGCAAAACGCTCACACGAACGTGCCTCAATATAAGCGCCTACTATTAGCTTATCGACTAATGCATCAGGCTCGAATGTTTTAACATGACGAAGCATACCTTTTGCATAACGACACGGTGTAATGCTTTGATACTCTACACCGTACTCGTCCATAATTTCGAGCACTTGATAAAAGTGATGCAGCTCTTCTTTTATTAATAAAACCATTTTATCGATTAGGCCTTGCCCGTATTGTGAGCTAGATTTAGGTATTATTGATTTAGTGAGTTTATTTTTAGCCGCCAGATCGCGCCAGTTACCTTCACGCTTATAAATAAGTGCTTCAAATGGCTTTAGCCATTCAAGTAAGGCATCACTTCCCTCTTTATCAACAGCATATTTACGTATTAAAAACATCGCACTTTGAGCCGCTTTTAATTCACAAATTAAGTGATCTATTAAAATGACTGATAGGTTTTCTTTTTTAATTGCTTGCTCCACCCATTGCTCTGGGGTGGTACACAATAAAAAGTTATTAATCGGCTCTAAAAGTTGGCTGTGTGGCACGTTGACTGCTCATTACTAAATAAATTTGATAGACCATTATTTTAACACGAAATTTTGCTTGGGATAAATCAAAGCCCTAACTTGCGTAAAAGTGTTAATAGCGAGTTAACTTGACTTTGCAAAATAAGTGAACCATAACTGTACATAGACTGTATAAAAATAAACCAACCAAAACAATAATACGTTCCTTTATGGAGTAAATACTATGATACTAAACCATCTTTGGGGAATCTATGCTCATCCCCTAGAAGAGTGGCAAACAATCGATAACCGCCACGAAAGTTTAACCTACAGCTTGTCACATATTTTATTAATTGCTCTGTTCCCCTCAATAATGGGCTACTACTCCTCTGTTTATTTAGGATGGAGTATAGGCGCAGGTGATGCGGTATTTTTAACACACGATAGTGCACTGCTAATTGCAGGCGCGATGTATTTTGCTTTAATAGCGGGCGTATTCGCATTGGCGTATTTAGCCCATTGGATGGCGGTTACATTTGGCTCTAAGCCTACATTTACACAAACACTTGAACTTGCAGCATATACTGCAACTCCAGTGTTTATGTCGGCACTCGCCGCTTTTTGGCCTGTACTTTGGTTTGTAGTGTGTGTTGGAATTATTGCACTGGCTTACTCGGTTTATTTACTCTACACCGGCGTACCAATACTTATGCATATCCCAGAAGAGCGTGGCTTTATTTACGCCAGCTCGGTAGTAACATGTGGATTAATATTACTGGTTATTATTTTAGCTGTAACAGCTATGCTTTGGACAAATGGGATTGTTAGTCCAATGTTTACTTAATAAAGTTTACCTAATAGAGAGTCGTGTTTGATAGAAATGTTCCCTTTCTTTCCTTCGCAAAAAAGGAGCTAATTAGCTCCTTTTTTTATGTGTAACGACTTTTTATTAACTAACTATTAATCAGCTTCGTTTTCGTCTTGGTTGTGTATTTCTAAACCTGAAGACATCGCACTTTCGCGGGTGCTTTTTGCAGAATCGTTACGTAGCTTATCAATACGATTTAAATAGTTTTGATCAATATCGCCTGTAATATATTGGCCATCAAATACTGACGTTTCAAACTTAGTAATTTCAGGGTTTTCTTGGCTAACCGCAGCAATTAAATCTTTTAGCGATTGAAAGATTAAACCGTCAGAACCAATACTTGCATTAATATCTTCTACTTCACGTCCGTGAGCAATAAGCTCAGCTGCTGAAGGCATATCAATACCGTACACATTAGGGAAGCGTATTTCAGGCGCTGCTGATGCAAAGTAAACGTTTTTAGCGCCAGACTCTCGGGCCATTTCAACAATTTGTGCTGATGTTGTACCACGCACAATTGAGTCATCAACCAATAATACGTTTTTACCTTTAAACTCACGATCAATTGCATTTAGCTTTTGACGTACTGACTTTTTACGCATCTCTTGGCCAGGCATGATAAACGTACGACCAATATAACGGTTTTTAACAAAGCCTTGGCGGTATGGTAAATCAAGCACACGTGCGATTTCCAGTGCTACATCACATGACGTTTCTGGGATTGGGATAACGACATCAATATCTTTGTCAGCCCATTCACGTGCAATTTTTTCGCCGAGTTTAGTCCCCATGTTTACGCGTGTTGCATACACAGACATACGGTCTATTGTTGAATCAGGACGTGCAAAATAAACGAATTCAAAAATACATGGCGAGTAAGATGCCTTATCAGCACAACTAAGCGAATGAAATTCACCTTCTTCTGTAACATATATAGCTTCGCCAGGCGCAACATCACGAATAAACTCAAAGCCATCAGGCTTTAACGCAACGCTCTCTGAGGCAAACATGTATTCCGTACCCTTTTCGGTTTCGCGTTTACCAAATACAAGTGGGCGAATACCATTGGGGTCGCGAAAAGCAACAATACCGTGACCGATGATCATAGCAATTGTTGCATAACCACCGCTTACTTTATTATTTACTTCGGTTACCGCAGTAAAAATATCTTCAGGGTCTAAATGCAACTTATCAGATTTGCTTAATTCATGTGCCATAACATTAAGTAAAATTTCAGAGTCTGATGTTGTATTAACATGACGACGTGCTTCTGAGAATAACTGCTCTTTTAAAGTTTCTGCATTAGTAAGGTTACCATTATGGGCAAGCGCTATACCAAACGGTGAGTTAACATAAAAAGGCTGTGCTTCAGATGAACTTGAAGATCCTGCGGTAGGATAACGCACATGGCCAAGACCAATTGTACCTTGTAGTCGTTTCATATGACGAGTGTGAAAGGCATCTTTCACTAAGCCATTTGCTTTGCGTAAGCTAAACGTATTATTCTCAATGGTAATGATACCCGCGGCATCTTGACCACGGTGCTGCAAAACAGTTAAGCCATCATAAATCGCCTGGTTAACAGGAGATGTTCCGACTATTCCAACGATACCACACATGTAATTTATCCTCGCCGATTAACGGTTTACTGAATTTAAAAAGCTCGAGTTGTTTTCTAGGTACGAAAAGAACCATTCAACAACAAAGCCAAATTCTGGAATCAAAATAGAATTGCCCCACCAGTGCGTATTGGGTGCACCAGTAAAAGCATCAAGAAAGAAGAGTAACGCGCTCACGACCAACACGCCTCGTAGAGCACCAAACACTATGCCAAAAACACGGTCGGTACCCGATAAACCAGTACGATGTACAAGCTCACCTAAAATATAGTTTAGTAAACCGCCTAACAGTAGCGTCGCAAAGAATAATATGGCTATGGCCGCAGCATTTCTTAAAAGGGGTTCAGAAATGGTTGTTAGGAAGGAAGCTAAATATTGGTAAAACAAGCTAGAGATGATAAAGGCGCCAGCCCATACCGCTAATGACATTGCTTCTTTTACAAAGCCGCGTATTAAACCGATGATGGTAGACAGTGCAATGATGCCAATAATGGCGTAATCAACCCAGATCATAAGAACCAATTAGTCGCTAATTTGGGGCGCATTCTATACCCAAACATCGTTAGTATGCAAGTTTAAACGGGAGAATTCTAGGTTGTAGTCAATACAAAAAATTAACATTTTAGAATGGGTATTGCAGGCGAGTGATAATGATAAAAACAAATATTAACAAATAAAAAAGGCTTGTTATACAAGCCTTTTTTATAATTATTTTGTTACTTCGTATTGCGTAACTTTACCATTTAATTTAGTAAGCTTTTTAAGCTGGGGGAGCTGCTTTTGTAATTCACTTTTATCAAGTGAAGGGCCAACAAATACTTTGGTTAATGTCCCATTTGGGGTTTTAATCGGTTTAGTAAACGTTTTAAACCCTTCAACCTTTAGTTTAGCTTGTAATGCTTTTACGTTTGCAACATGTGAAAAACTACCTAATTGAATAACATAAGCCATACTCGTTAGGTTTTCATCACTTTTACGCGGTGCAATCGGTTTTGGTTTAGCTTGAACAGGAGTCGTTGGTTTTGCTTTAGGCTCTATGCTTGCTTCAACGACTTTATCCTCTACAGCATAATCACTTTCCACTATTGCATTTTGCTGCTCAAAAGCCTCATCGTCAGCTTGAATATCTTCGATTTCATCTTGCTTTAGTGGCTCTGCGTTAGCAACATTTTCATCAATTGACTCTTGAAGATCGATTGTTTTGAACTCAGGGCGATCAGGAATCGCTTTAAAGCCTTCTTTATAATGCACTTTTTCGCCATCGAGTATATTAGGGATAAACACAATTGCTGCGATCACCACTATACTTGTTCCGACTAAGCGATTAATAAAACTTGAGTTCACCGACATCCTCTCTATTTTTTAAAGTAATTAATAGCGCCGGCCACAGTAAAAAAAGAACCAAATACAATCAACATAGTATCACGTTGTTGTTTTGGTAAAATTACACTTAGTGCCTGTGCCACACTATCATAGCTATTGATAGTATTATGATGAGACAATTCCTGCAGTGCATTTTGTAAATTACTTGCAGTGTCGCCTCGCGGGCTACTTAAGCTCGCTAACGACCACTCATCGACCAGGTTGCTTACTTCTTTAAGTACACCGACTTTGTCTTTATCAGCAAGCATAGCGACTAATGCATGAATTTTAAAGCCTTTATCTTTATAGCTTGATAACTTATTGGCTAAATAACGCGCCGACTCAGGGTTATGTGCCACATCTGTAAAGACTAAAGGCTCAGTACTTAACTGCTGAAACCGCCCTTCTACAACTAAATTAGCTAGGCAATCTCTTATTATCTGCACACTAGGTAATAAGTTTAAAACACTTAGCGCAGTTAGCGCAGTGGCTGCATTTTGACACGGTATTGCTGGCTTATCTATTTCAAGATTATGCTGTTTATATTGCCAATTAAAGCTCTCAGCATTTTCTTTGAAAATAAAGTCACTGCCCGACAACGTCATATTGGCATTAATTTCCTTGCCATAATCAGTCATTGTGTGAGGAATATTTAAATCCCCGATAATAGCGGGCGTATTTTCACGAAAAATACCGGCTTTATCATAAGCCACCAACTCACGGGTATCACCTAAATACTCTTTATGGTCTAAGTCTATAGTGGTAATCACACTTGCATACGGCGTTACTATATTTGTAGCGTCAAAGCGCCCACCTAAACCAACCTCAAGTAATACATAATCGACGTTACAGCGTTTAAAAATTGCCAATGCCCCCAAAGTACCATATTCAAAATAAGTCAGAGAAGTGTCTTTACGGCCTTGCTCAAGCTGGTGAAAAGCATCTATATGAAATTGGTCTGCCAATTCTTCCCCATTAACTCGTACACGCTCGTTATAACGAATTAAATGTGGAGATGCGTAAGTACCCACGCTAAAACCTTGCGCTAGTAATAGCGACTCTAAGCAACGTGCAGTGGTGCCCTTACCATTTGTACCGGCAATAAGAATAATTTTACTTGGAGTGTTTAAAAGGCCAATATTGTTGGCAACATTAGCAACTCGTTCTAAGCCCATTGCAATGTTAGCAGGGTGAACACTTTCTAAATAAAAAAGCCAATCATCAAGGCTTGATGATTGGCTAGGAATTGTTTTTGTCATAGCGTGTAATCAGTAAAGCTGAAATTTACGCTACTCTATGCTCTTGTTCCGTAGAAGGCAAGTTCATAAATTTAGCTAAAATGCGTGCAAGGGTATCGCGCATTTCACGGCGGTCAATAATCATGTCAATTGCACCGTGTTCTAGCAAAAATTCACTACGCTGAAAACCTTCAGGTAATGTTTCGCGAACAGTTTGCTCAATAACACGAGGACCCGCAAAACCAATTAACGCTTTAGGTTCTGCAACGTTAATATCGCCCAGCATAGCAAGTGATGCAGATACACCACCCATTGTTGGGTCAGTCATTACTGAAATAAACGGAAGGCCTTTTTCAGTCATTTTTGCAAGCGCAGCACTTGTTTTAGCCATTTGCATAAGCGACATAAGCGCTTCTTGCATACGTGCTCCGCCTGATGCAGAAAAACAGATAAGCGGCATATTGTGCTCTAAACATTGATCAACAGCATCAACAAAACGAGCACCAACAACCGAAGCCATTGAACCACCCATAAATGAGAACTCAAATGCTACCGCTGCCACTGGAATACCTTTTAATCGGCCTTTCATCGCCACAAGTGCATCTTTTTCACCACTTGCTTTTTGGGCTGCACTGATACGGTCAGAGTACTTTTTAGAATCTTTAAACTTAAGAATGTCTTTAGGCTCATGTTGTGTACCAAGCTCTTGACGATCACCTTCATCTAAAAAGTGCTCTAGGCGCTTACGGCCACTAACACGCATGTGGTGGTCACACTTAGGACATACGTTTAATGACTTTTCTAATTCAGCTTTATATAAAATTGAATCACACGATGTACACTTAGCCCAAACACCTTCTGGGATTTCTTTACGACCTGATGATTTTGTCGTTTTAGGTAAGATTTTTTCTAGCCAACTCATTTGCAACTCTCTTAATACTGTTCTGTGTCGCGAGCCTGCTAATAGCAATTAGCAGACAAATTTTTTCAATTAAAACATGAATTACACTAACGCGGTATAAAAAACTGGTCTTAGTAGTTAAAAGTGCTCATAAAAAGCACTTATACTAACCTTAATTAAACATCTATATCCGGCAAAAATAAAGGGCCTAAAGGTGTTTGAGGAATATCAAATTGCTCAGGGTAGTCAACATCCACTAAATACAAACCAGCAGCCTTAGCGGTAGCACTGGCCTTTGCGCGTTCTTTACAATCAAGTAGCTCTTTTATCCATATAGGTTGGTGTTTATGCAAACCAACATCCATTAAACTGCCTGTGATATTACGCACCATGTGATGTAAAAACGCATTCGCTTTAATATCAATAATAACGTAAGTACCTTGGCGACGTACCGATAAATGATGAATTGTTCTTGTCGGTGTATTCGCTTGACAATGAATGGCCCTAAAAGAAGTAAAGTCATGTTTGCCAATTAAATACTGACACGCTTCCTGCATTTTGGTTTCATCTAGTTGATGATGGAAATGCGTAACGCCTTCATTTAGTACAGCTCCTCGCAAAGGCGAGTTATAAATAATATAACGATAACGACGTGCTGTAGCACTAAAACGAGCGTGAAAATCATCTGCAACGGGTTGAGCAAAACGAATAGCAATATCTTTAGGCATTAAAGTATTCATACCTAGTGTAAATGCAACCATATCGCGATCGGCCTCAGTGTCAAAGTGTATTACTTGGCCTGTACCGTGTACACCCGCATCTGTACGACCTGCACATATAACTTCAACTGGATGATTACAAATGCGCGACAGCGCCTTTTCTACTTCTTGCTGTACGCTATTTACATGAGATTGACGTTGCCAACCACTATAACGTGCGCCGTTGTATTCAACTCCAAGTGCTACTCGCATAATTACTGCTTTACCTACTGTGCTAATGAACGAGGCATTTTATGCTATCTAACGATGCAATAAAAGGAGACCTGTCGTAATCAAACCAATACACATAAAAAAACCCGTATTTAGCTAAGCCAGATACGGGTTCTTATAAACATTTTAATTATTTTAGTTTAGCTTTTAAACTAAGCGCCTCTTCTTGAACTTCTTCAGGACCTTTGTTAATAACATCCTCAATGACTTTAAGCGCAGAATCAAAATCATCAATTTCAATATAAGCACGCGCTAAATCTAATTTAGCTGAGTAGCCACCACTTTCAGCATCAACATCCGTCGGGTTATCACCGGCAAGTAACGCGTCAAATTCACTCAAGCCAACATCCATATTAACGTCGTTGTAAGGTTCGTGTTCAATTTCTGCGTCGTCACTTTCTTCTAATAATGAATCAATATCTACAAATTCATCATTATCAAGTAGCTCAACATTGTTACTTTGAACAAGCGGTTCTTCAACAACTAACGCCTCATCAACTCCTAAGTCTTCTTTTAGCAAACTGTCAAAATCAACGTCAAACTCACTACTATCTTCAACACTTAATTCTTCTGGTTCAGCTAATTCGTTAAGTAATGAATCAAAATCAGTTTCCGTTAGCTCAGCCATAAACTCATCATCAAGCTCATCATCTGATGCTATATCACTGCTATTAAATAACTCAGTTCGGGTTATTTCAGCTTCACGATCGGCATTCGTTTGCTCACCAGCGAGCTCATTAGAAAGCGCTTCATCTGGGTTTTCCGAAATCATAGTTTCAGAGCCTGCGGTGCTTTCTAATTCAGCATCAAGTTCCGTAAAATCATTATCAAGTAACAGCTCGTTGTCAAAATCATCATCCAAGTTATTTAAATCGTTTCCAGCTGAGAGCGCATTCATTAAGTCTTGTTCGGTTTGACTCGGTAATGAATGTGTTGGTTCGTCATCTAAATTTACCGATAATTCATCGCTATCAGCATCATCCTCTACATTAAGAGCTTCATCTATTTCAGCGTTTGAATTATTTTGTGGCTCAGCATCAATTGCTAAATCTGTATCAAGCTGCGCAGAATCATTATCGAGTAATAATTCGTCGTCCGGCTCTGTAGGTTGAGTTTCTTCAAACTCGGGAGTTTCAGATTCATTAACCGTAATAGCATCATCTAAGTTTATCGGTAATTCATCGCTATCTGTATCAAGCTCCGTAAAGTCATTATCAAGCAATAATTCATCGTCAAAATCATCATCTAAGCTATTTAAATCATTTTCAGCTGAGAGCGCATTCATTAAGTCTTGTTCGGTTTGACTCGGTAATGAATGTGTTGGTTCGTCATCTAAATTTACCGATAATTCATCGTTATCCTCTACATTAAGAGCTTCATCTATTTCAGCGTTTGAATTATTTTGTGGCTCAGCATCAATTGCTAAATCTGTATCAAACTGTGCAGAATCATTATCGAGTAATAATTCGTCGTCCGGCTCTGTAGGTTGAGTTTCTTCAAGCTCGGGAGTTTCAGGTTCGTTAACCGAAATATCAGCATCTAAGCTTATCGGTAATTCATCATTATCGAATTCGTCAAGGTTTTCACCTATTTGACTGTTTTGTGGTTCAGCATCAATTGCTAGATCTTTATCAAGTTCAGTAAAGTCATTATCGAGTAACAGCTCATCGTCTAAATCATCCTCGAGGCTATCTAAATCGCTTCCTTGCGCAAGTGCACTCGCTAAATCTTGTTCAGTTTGACTTGCTATAACTTGTTTAGTCTCAGATTTTAAATCAATATCTTGCGTAGACTCAACATCTTGTTCATCAGTAGCACCTGAGTAAGGTTCGTCTATATCTAATTCAGTATATTCGTCTGAATTTTCATCACTCACTACCATATTGGTATCTGAATGTTCAGGTAATCGATTTGTGCTTGCATCATCTGCTAATGGATCATCACCTAAATCAATTTCAACTTCTTCAATATCATTATCTAAATCTTCTAAAGACCACTCTGGCGTTTCAATATAATCATCTTCTACCTGCTGTAACTCATTTAAGAGTTCATCAACACTTTTTAGTTCGTCATCATTGTATTCTTCTAGTGCATCTTCTGGATCAAGTAAGGTCTCTGAAGTATCTGAAAAATCATCTAGGTCTGCCGCAAGTTCAGGCTCTTCTATAAGCGCAGGCTCTTCTAAAAGCGCAGGTTCTTCTGCAAGTTCAGGTTCTTCTGCAAGTTCAGGTTCTTCTGCAAGTTCAGGCTCTTCTACAAGTTCAGGCTCT
>NZ_JJNY01000044.1:0-72066 GCF_000690035.1 Pseudoalteromonas sp. S3431 | reverse complement strand
TTACAAACCTCGCGCCGCGATTTAATCGCCCCTAGATTGAACAAATTTCTATTCACAAAGATCAACACGGCCTAGCTACAGTGCAATTTAATTATTGTTAATAGACCTCAAATCTAAGCCGATTGGTGTAAGTAAAATAGTATTGTTTTTATTTTTTAACTGATTTTATAAAAAATTTTACTAAGTAAATAATCCTGCCTATATTTATTAACAATACCACCCTCCATGTAGAATAAATGTTTTTCTTAATTGTTTATTAGTTATTACATTTTTGGCTTTGTTGTAAGGAATACTAACGTTGATGTGATGCTGGAGGGTTTGTTTGTTTCCTTATTTACAAGAGAAGATTATGAAAAATAAAGTTCTAAAATTTACAGCGTGTTTTTTTATATTTTTGACTCCTGCTGTTCAAGCGGGTGACGAGGTGAAACATATACCAGGCGTTTTTATTGGCACTACACATTTTGACAGTGAAAGTGAGTTTACGTTTGGTGTTGAGTATGAATATAAAATCACTCAAAAATGGGGAGCTGGAGTGGTATTTGAGCGTACAAATGATGCACATCATGGAGATGGAACGGCGGTTGCTTTGGCTTCGCTCTATTATCACCCGACTAAAAATGTTCGTTTAGGTGTTGGTTATGGTGAAGAGCGTATAGGCGGAGCTCACCCCCATAATGAAGATTTATACCGCATTAGCTCTGCTTATGATTTTCATGTCGGTGATTTTGGTATAGCACCAACGATAGCTGTCGATTTTATTGATGATGAAGAAGCAGTAGTTGTCGGTTTAGCTATTACTCGACCTTTTTAAGTTTTTACTTTGTAACAGTAAAGTTAGGTTTAAGCCTAAAATATGAAGGGGTCTAAAATGTTAAATAAGTTATCTATTACAAGTAAAATATACTGCCTAGGAATATCACAAATATTATTAATGGTGGTAATTGGGATTATATCTTTAACACAAATGAACAAAATTGGTATAGAGCTGGTTGATATAGCTGAGCGAG
This sequence comes from Pseudoalteromonas sp. S3431, assembly GCF_000690035.1. NCBI lineage: Bacteria > Pseudomonadati > Pseudomonadota > Gammaproteobacteria > Alteromonadales > Pseudoalteromonadaceae > Pseudoalteromonas > Pseudoalteromonas sp. S3431. Next base: position 71,056 of record NZ_JJNY01000044.1, on the reverse strand, counting down.
ATATTCCGCTCAGCAACATGCTTACTGCAATGTCTGAGCACAAATTAGAACAAACGATATTTTTTCAGCGAGCTTTATTACACGCAAGTTTAGAACCAGGTAAAGCCAATGAAGAAATCGAGAATAAACTCACGTCATTAACGCAAAAAATTCAAAGTGAATTTAATAAGTCAGAAAAATTTGTCACCGATTCTATTGATTATTTGCACAGTGAAGAGGCAAAAGCGAGTTTTACTTCGCTAGCGAGTGACCTGAAGCTTTTAAATAAAGAATACCAAAGTATTTCTCTGAATATTAATGACATTATTGAGGCCACTAAAACGCAATCCGTTGGCAGCTTGGATGATAAAATAATGTTAATAGAAGTCGCAGAAGATAAATTTGAGGAAAAACTTATAGCTTTACTCTCTCAGATCCAGCAGTTTACTTTAAACTCAGCTTTGCAAGCTGAAAATGATGAAAAGCAAGGTATTAACCTTATTCTTTATATATTTATCTTCTCCGTTATTGTGGGTGTTGTTTTGTCATATATGATTAGCAGAGCAATCGCTTTGCCTGTGAATATGCTAAAAAATAGATTAGTTGAAATAGCTGATGGCGATGGCGATTTAACGTTAAAGCTTGATGAAAGCGCCGGCGATGAAACTGGCGATACAGCAAGAGCGTTCAACAAATTTTTATCAATGCTAAGAGAGACAATAAATGAAGCTAATATACATTTATCGCAATTAGACGACTCATCAAAGTTTGCCGTAACTGTTATGCAGGAAACGGTAGTTAATGTTGAAAAGCAAAGAGCTGAAACCGAAATGGTTTCAACAGCAGTAGAAGAAATGAACTGTACAACTTTAGAAGTTGCGAGTAATACCCAGAATGCTTCTGATGTAACAGAAGCAGTCAAAGAGCGTGTATTAAAGGGCAAGGCAGAAGCTTCTGAGGCAAAAGTTGTTATTCAGCGTTTAGCTAAAGAAATAGATGAAGCAAGTACCGTAATTGAGTGCCTTGTTACAGAAACAAATAATATCGGCAGCGTTTTAGATACAATACAGAGTATTGCCGAACAAACCAATTTACTCGCTTTAAATGCTGCAATAGAAGCCGCTCGTGCTGGTGATACTGGTAGAGGTTTTGCTGTTGTAGCGGACGAAGTCAGGGCACTTGCTCAACGAACACAGGTCTCAACTGTTGATATACAAGGGCTGGTTACTCGCTTACAAAGTGAGGCGAAAAATGCGGTTGTTAGTATGAATAAAGGGATTAGTAGTGCTGACGAATGCCTTAAAAAAAGTACTGAAACGTCAGAAATATTTGCCAACTCAGCCATTGCTGTTAATGAGATTACGGACCTAAACTTACAGATTGCTACCGCAGCGGAAGAGCAGTCTGCTGTTGTAAGCGAAATAAATCAAAATTTAATTAATATTACTGATATTGCAATAGAAACATCTACAGGAGCAAAAAATACGTCAGAAGCAAATGAAAGTATCGCCCGATATATTGCTAATTTAAGAGTTAATTTGAATAAATTTAAAGTTTAAATTATGTTTTTATATAGAAGCAATGGAAGTGTGGCAATTCGGTAACATCATTACTAATTTAAAGATGTATATTTCTTTGATAATTAATGATTTTATGGGTTATGTAATTGTCTTGGGGCAGTGGTATTAGTTTAATGACTGTCGTGTACACAAATTAATGATATTTGCGTAAATTTATTAGTAGAGCCATATGGTTTATTTTAAGCTCGGCTACACCGATTGTCTTTTAAATGGTGTAGCTCATTATTTTAGTTTTTAGGTGTTTGCTTTGCATTGATGCCCGCTAGGCTTTTGTGTAAAATACAGCGCCTTTTAAGCTGTGCTTAATAACTTAATACCCTGAGGTTTGCTTTGAATAAATGTACTTTGGATAGACGCTTTTCTGTAGCCCCAATGCTTGATTGGACTGATCGTCATTGTCGTACTTTTCATCGCAAAATGACTAAACACACTGTGCTTTATACCGAAATGATAACCACAGGGGCTATCTTATTTGGTCGAGGCGATTACTTACATTTTAATAAACACGAAGGCCCAGTTGCGCTGCAACTTGGTGGCTCTGATCCTAAAGCGCTTGCGCAATGTGCAAAGCTAGCAGGTGAGCGTGGCTATGACGAAATAAATTTAAATGTAGGGTGCCCGTCAGACAGAGTTCAAAATGGCCGATTTGGCGCATGTTTAATGGCAGAGCCTCAATTAGTTGCTGAGTGTGTTGCAGCAATGAAAAACGAAGTAAGCATCCCTGTTACCGTTAAAACACGTATTGGTATTGATGAGCAAGATTCGTATGAGTTTTTGTGTGCGCTTATTGAGGCGTCGCATAAAGTAGGGTGTGATGATTTTATTATTCATGCTCGTAAAGCATGGCTCAATGGTTTAAGTCCAAAAGAAAATCGTGAAGTTCCACCGCTTGATTACCCACGTGTTTACCAACTTAAAAAAGATTATCCGCAGCTAGACTTAAGCCTAAATGGCGGTGTTAAAACAATTGAGCAGAGCCTAGAACATTTACAACATATTGATGGTGTAATGATTGGGCGTGAAGCTTACAGTAACCCATTTATGCTCAATGACGTTGATGAGAAAATTTATGGTGATACTGCAAACACGCAATCACGCCACGATGTAGTACGCTCAATGTACAGCTATATTGAAGAAGAAATGCGTTTGGGTGCTAATTTTTGGCATATTGCACGTCACATGCTCGGTATTTTTCAGGGGCAGCCTGGTGCGCGAGGTTTTAGACGCCACCTTTCTGAAAGTGGTCACGGTAAGCAAGCCGATTTATCAGTAATGGATAAAGCATTAAGCTTTGTACCCGAATAAAACTAAGCTTTAAAAATTCTAAATTTAAGCCACTTTCAAGTGGCTTTTTTGATCCTAAAAATTAGTCAAAAGCATAATTTATTGGCTAATTACACTCAATGCTATTCAGCTTAAAGTCACTAAAAATTTAATTGTTTATTAATTATATTGTTGATATTAGGCTGTTTTTCATTGTTTTTATGAACTTGGCACAACTCTTGGAATCTTCTTGTTGAAATTAATTAAAAATCAACAGGAGAATACCATGGGAATATTTAACCGCGTAAATGATGTAATTCAATCAAACATTGTCGCCATGCTTGATAAAGCTGAAGACCCTGAAAAACTTTTAAACCTAATGCTTACCGAGATGCAAGATGCATTGAATGAGTGTCGTAGTACAGCAGCCGCTTTATTGTGTGAAGAGAAAGTAATTAATCGCCAAATTGATACTAAAAAAACAGAATTAGCAGCTTGGCAAATTAAAGCAGAACGTGCGGTTGAGAAGGGCAGTGATGACCTTGCTAAATCAGCCTTACTTGAGAAGCAACGCGTTAACGAAAGCATTGAAAATAAGCAAAATCAACTAGAAACATTGCAAGAGTCTATTGCAAAAATTAAGGTTGATTGTGAACGCTTGCAGCAAAAAATGGCTATGGCTAAAACAAAGCAAGCTCAGTTAATGCAACGTCATCATGTTGTTATTGCTAGAGAGCGAATTAATACGCAATTACAAAGTGATAAAGTTGCCCATGCGTTGTCTCGTTTTGAACAAATAGAGCAGCGTGTTGAAGGCATTGAAGCTCAAGTAGAGGCTTATGAGCTGACTGATACAGCAAGCTCTACCAGTGCCCAAATTGAGTCGTTAGTTAAAAATGAAAAAATTGATGCTGAACTGGCTCGCTTAAAAGCGAACTTAAATACTAATTTAAAACACACTGCTTAGGAGATTGCTATGAACAGCTTTAATCGTCAACGAGGTTGGTATAAAGATACTTTGAATAAAAAAATATCGGGTGTTTGTAGTGGTTTAGCACATAGATTGGACTTTCCAGTATGGGCAACCCGCCTAGTTACTATTTTATTATTTTTGAGTTTTCCATTTGCAATTGCACTTGGTTATTTTATAGCGCATTGCAGCCTTGAAAATAAAGAGTATTAATACTAAGAGGCATAAATATTTGAACAATTTAACGAATTAAATCACTCTATAGCGTTGTTGAATTTTTTATTTAGAACAACTAGATATAAAAACTTTTGCCTAGTTATAGCGCAATTTTCTTATCGTTAAATAGACCCATATATAAGCCGGTTGGTATAAGGAGAATTACTATGAAAGCTTTGGCAGTATGTGTATTTATCTATTTATTACTGTTTACTGATTTAATAGCGTTTGTGCATGTTGATTCTTGGCAGTTACCATTATGGATTGCTGATATTAGCTGGGCAGGGCTTGAGCTTGTAGGTGCTTTGGCCGCAATTGTTGCTGTGGTTGCGGTAGTGGCTTTAATTACTATGGGATTAGTTGGAGCGGGTGTTGTGGCATTAGCTGGGACTGTTTTAGCGTTTTTATTCGGATCAATAATGATTGCATGGCCGTTACTATTTGTTGCAGTGTTGTGTTGGCTTGTTGCTGATAACAAAAAAGTAGCCTCTTAATCCTTAATTTGACTGACTATTATGGGTTAACTATGTTAAATTTAGCCTGTAATTTAATGTTTTCACTAGGGATGAAATGATGACAAAGCAGTTTTTTTCGATGGCTTCAGCGTTAATGTTAGGTTTATTTACGTCATCATTGGCGGCGCATTCAGGGCACGAGCATGGTTCTGATGTGGCTGTACTCGAAGTAACTAACGCGCAAGTGAGGGAGTTTTTACCTGCCAGTACTGCAACTGTAGGCTATTTAACGCTTATTAATCACAGTGGAACAAACGCCACTTTAACTAAGGCAACGATTGATGGCTTAGGGCGTGTGGAAATACACGAGCATTCACATGTAGACGGCATGATGAAAATGCAACAAGTTGAATCGGTTGTAATTAAAGCGCATGAAAGTGTCAGCTTCCAACCAGGCGGTTATCATTTAATGGCATTTGAACCATTAGAGCCATTAAAAGTAGGGCAAGAACGTAAACTCACGCTATATTTTAGTGACGGTAACCGCTTGTTTACTAATGCTCAAGTGGTGTCGCTTGAAACGCAAGCTAAGCAGTCAAAACCATCTACTCAACACGCTCATCATTAGGAGTACACATGTCGCAACATAAAGGAAAAATAGCAGGAACAATTGTTTTACTGCTTATCATATTTTACGCAATTGCTGTTTATTGGAGTACTGAACCGGCACGTTTTGATGTTGTCGCTAATGCAAAAGAGCAAGCGCAGTTACGTAATGAAAAAATAGTTACAGGTTATACAACAACGGCAACGCTTATTGAGGTAGCGAGTACGATACTAAATAAACCGGGTGGTTATTTATCGAATGATGTTATACCGCCAAGTATTATTATGGATGACATGCCAGCGTGGGAATATGGTGCGTTAGAAATGACGCGTGATTTAGCGCTTTCTATGCGAAAAGATTTTAGCCGTTCGCAATCGCAATCAACAGAGCATGAAGCACTCAAAAAAGCACAGCCACAGTTTAATATAAGCTCTGAAGCGTGGGCATGGCCAAGCGCGGAGGGAGAGTATCAAAAAGGAATTGATTATCTAGTCGTTTATCGTACACAAATAGCGAATCAGCACGAACGTGATAGCCAATTTTATGCGCGAGCTGATAATCTACGTAGTTGGTTAAAAGAAGCGGAAAAGCGCTTAGGTAGCTTAAGCCAACGTTTAAGTGCCAGTGTCGGCCAAGAAAAAGTGAATACTGATTTAGCTGGAAATTCGTCAAATAAACAAGCGACTCTTGCACCATTACAACAGCAAGTCAGAACACCTTGGCTAAAAATTGATGATGTTTTTTATGAATCTCGTGGCGCAACTTGGGCGTTGTTACACTTTTTACAAGCGGTAGAGTATGACTTTGCAGATGTACTTGAGAAGAAAAATGCCCGTGTTAGTGTGCAACAAATAATACGTGAACTTGAGGCAACCCAAGAAACGGTGTGGAGCCCAATAATTTTAAATGGGAATGGTTTTGGCTATGTGGCTAATCATTCCTTAGTTATGGCAAATTATATTTCTAGAGCCAATGCGGCTTTAATCGAACTTAGCGAACTACTAGCTCAAGGATAAAAAATGAAAAAGTATTGTTTAGCAGCAGCCCTTTCAATGGCATGTTTAGCATCTGCAGCACACGCTGACACTTTATTAGGTTTATATGTAGGGGTTGATGGCTGGAAATCAGATAATGATGGTCAGTTTTCTTATAAAAATAATGCATCTCAAGATTTCAATTTTGAAGATGAAACATTTATAAGTTATTACGCAGCCCTTGAGCACCCAGTACCGTTAGTGCCTAATATTAAATTAAAGTATACCGAACTTGAACTAAACGGTTCTGCAGTTTTAACTGATACATTTAGCTTTAATGGTTCAGACTATGTGGTTGGTACGACAGTTAATTCAATTAGCGATCTAACACACATTGATTATATTCTGTATTACGAAATTTTTGATAACGACTTAATCTCTATTGATTTAGGTTTGAATGCGAAACAGTTTGATGGTGAGATTGCTGTAACGGGTACTACTCAAAGTGGCAACACTAACTTTACTGAAACCGTTGATTTTTCAGGTTTTGTACCACTTGCTTATGGTCGTGCAGAAGCCGGCCTGCCATTTACTGGTTTAAGTGTGTTTTTTGAAGGTAGCTTTTTGGCTATAGACGATAGTAAAGTACAAGATTACCAAGTGGGTATTGCGTGGGAATTTATTGATAACCTAGCGATTGATGTTGCAGTTAAAGCTGGATATCGCTCCATGGTATTAGAACTTGATGATGTAGATAATATTACTACAGATATCGATGCATCTGGCCCATTTGCAGGTATTCAGATTCACTTTTAATTACTCACTTGATAACTAGTTGAGTGATTTTATAGCGTGGTTTACTACTTAGTAGCATGCCACGCTAAATCAAATTCTACTTCTAATGCACTATTTATTAATTGTTTATACACTTTATTTACTGGAACGTTTATTAGTTTAGATAGCTCATCACCCGTTTGAGTGAATTTGTAATAACTCAGTACTAAATCATTGCTTTTTGCTTTTAACGTTACTTTTTGAGAAAAAAATGAAAGCGTAAGTTCTTGCCCTGATTTTAACACGGCTGATTCAATTTCTTTTCGATACAATAAGTTAAGATCCATTAAAGTTAAAATGTCAGGAAAGCTGATACCTGTTTTTCCTAAATTTAGAGATACTTTATTGCCTTTGCGTAGTAAATCAAAAATCGATGGTTTTTTATAAAATCCGAGTAAAATAAAGTGACTGTCGTCTTTTTCGTTATAGCTACTTAGTGATACACATTTTTGTAATGCATCGGCTTCGCGCTGAGTCATGTGCTTAAGTGTTTGCAGGCTCTTAATTGAAAATGTTCCAGGATTGAGAGTTTCGCCTGTAAGTATTTTTGCCCATAATGTTTGCATTGATTCGTTTGAGGTGTCTTCACAGAGCCCAATAAAGTGCTCTACCCAATCCGCATCAGGTTGTTTGCTACTTGCTACATCGGGACAAAACGCCATTGCCATCGCTAAGATTGTTTCAATATTTTGCTGTTGCTTAATAAGTAGTAAATCTTGTCGCTTTTGAGCGCGAGCTAAAACTGAATTATCGCTACTAATATGGTACAGCGGTTTTATTTTCCCCTGTGGGTTATAGTTTTTTTCATCGTTTGAGAGTGCACCATTACTTCCTACCTTGGTTATAGAGTAACCAAGTAATGATTCTATGATGTTTGCGAGATTAATTCTTGCTTGTGCTGTTTTGACTGTCATGACTTTCCATTACATTTTGTATATCACTTAGTTGAGCAACTGTTTTTAAATTATTTAGCCCTAATGCAATTGTATTATTGAGCACATATTCGCTAAATATAGCCATGTAACCAGAAACAAGTATTGTCGTTGCTTGCCCTTCAATATGGCACTCTACATTTACACTGTTGTTACTATTAGTTGTAAACGTCAATGTGCCTTGTACGATATGTTCATTATTTAATAAGGTATTAAATACCATCTTACGATCATTTAATGCAGTAATTGTCATCTCACCATGCCCCCATTTACTGATCCATGATTGATGAGCTCCAATACCAGCACTTGGTTCACTAACTGCAAATTTAATGGATGGATCGACTTGTTGCCAAGGAGACCATTTATGCCATTCATCAAAATCGGTTGTTAATGATTTGATAGTACGAATACTTGCATTCACTTCGATAGTCTTATTGACGCTATAGTTTTGAGGAAGCATTAAGCCAATAATAATAATAGTGAGTAACAAAATTAAGAGACATTTTAACAGTGTTTTTAATAATTTAATAATTAGGCCTTAACTGAATTATTTACTTAAAATATAACAACTTTCCATTAGTAGACTATAGTATGAGTAGAGTTGTAAACCAAAATCAAAATCTAAAGCTGTAAACTTAGAAGTTCAAACAATCTAATCCTAACTAAGGTGTTAACGAGAATGTTGAGCTGTTGTTTTTACTAAGTTATTGTTTTTAAGTTGGTTGTTTTTTTGCTTGTTATTAATAGGAGCATGAATGTCATCAGAATCGAGCGGTTTTTTATTTTTAAAAGAAGACCATGATGAAGTCATCTCAGAGCCTTCTGATTGTTGGGATATTTTAATCGTCGATGACGATCCTGCTATTCATTCTGTAACTAAATTAGCTCTCTCTGGGTTGGAATACAAAGGAGCTGGATTTCGATTTCATGATGCTTATTCTGGTGCTGAAGCTATTGCTATATTATCTCGAAAAAACTCAATCTCAGTCATTTTTTTAGATGTGATAATGGAAACTGATGATGCAGGTTTACAGGTTGTAAGGCGGGTCCGTGAGGAGCTTAATAACCAACATGTTAGGATTATTTTACGTACGGGGCAAGCCGGTAGTATACCTGAAGAAAAAGTAACTCGTGAATATGACATCAATGATTATAAAACAAAAACGGAATTAACACGTTCTAAGCTCGTCACCTCTTTAATTACCGCAATTCGCTCATATGAACAAATTGGCCAATTAGAGTACCAGCATAAAGCAATGGACTCTATTTTATCGGCTTCGAAGTCTATTTTAGGACAGACCGACATAAAAGTACTGTGCAGAAGAATTATAAAGCACTTAAGTGTTATTTTACAGTGTCCGGATAAAGGCTTAATTTGCAGCAAACTAGATGGTAATAATTACATTCAAGTCTTGGGTGGTTGCACGCGCTATGAAACATACTTTGGAGAAAATTTAGCTGAGGTTGATAGTCGGATATACAATGAAGTAGAAGCGTCTTTTAGTCAAAAAAAACATCAATATACAGATACTAGCGCTACATTTGTTTTAAGAAGTAAGCACAGAAAAGCAGCCATTTATATTGAATGCGACGAAGTGATAACGCGTACTCAATTGCAATTTGCAGAAATATTTTTTGCAAATGTAAGCATTGCTTTAGATAACGTTAGGCTATTTGTTAAGTTGAGAGATGCGGCTTACAGAGACGTACTGACAGGTATTTCCAATCGAACTAATTTTATTGAGCGAATAGATCGCTATCAAAAGCCACAAAAAAATGACTACCTTCTTGTTTTACTTGATGTAATGAATTTTTCGGATGTTAATAATGGTTTAGGGCAAGAGGTTGGTAATAAGTTATTAATTGCTATTGTTGAGCGTTTAAAGGAAATTTATCCAACAGCTAAATTACTATCACGTATTGGGGCTGATGTATTTGGTTTTGTTATCCTTAAAAATGAATTTAATATTACAGACTTTAACGAAAAACTTAGTATTTCATTTTGTGCTGCAGAGCATATATTACCGGTGGGGTTTAAAATTGGTTTATGTCAACAGCAAGATTTTCAAAGTACAGGTATTGAAACCCTCAAAGTAGCTTATATTGCGCTTAATCAAGCTAAAAAGAATAAACATAAAGAAGGTGTTTATTACTGCGTTGATATGGAGGACGCCATTGCATGGCGACTCGGTATTATTAGGCAACTAAGGCATGATTTTGCTAGAAATAAACTAGAGGTGTGGTATCAGCCTCAATTGGCGTTTAATGATCTATCATTAATTGGCTGTGAGGCGCTTTTGCGCTGGCCTTTAGAAAATGGCACTTATATTTCACCTGCTGTATTTATTCCCTTAGCTGAAGATGCAGGGCTAATAGTTGATATAGGACAATGGGTATTAGAGCAAGCATGCCAGCAACAAAAACGATTGGAAAGTGCCGGCGCAGATATTTGCATTGCAGTAAATGTATCTGTTCCACAATTTAAAGTAAAAGGGTATGCACAAACCGTTAAAAATACATTATTAAAATATGGTGTGCAGCCAAAAAATATAGAGTTGGAAGTAACTGAAAGTGTGGTTATGGATGAGTTAGAAACTGTCATTAATACACTCCAAGAACTCAAAAAATTAGGTGTTGAGGTGGCTATTGATGATTTTGGTACAGGCTTTTCATCTTTAAGTTATATCCAGAGTTTACCAATTGATAGATTAAAAATAGATAGGGCGTTTATTAAAGGTTTACCAAATGATGACACAGGTGCAATAGCTGCTTTGGTTATATCACTTGGTGCTAAGTTGGGTTTAAAAACGATTGCAGAAGGAGTTGAAACGCAGGAACAAGCTAAATTTTTGAAAGATTTAGGGTGCGATGAGGTGCAAGGGTTTATGTATGCCAAGCCGATGCCTGAGCACGAATTAATTGAGTTTATTAATAAGCAAAATAATTAAAGTTAAATTATGATTTTACAGCTAAAGCCACATCACACATTGTAATGTTGTATATATAAACAATGCTATAAGGTATAATTCGCGCCTTTTGTTATTCTACGGCTAAATTTATGAGCACACTCAAAGCTAAGCGCGCCTTATTTTCATACCCTAAATATTGGGCTGAATGTTATGGCACCGCGCCATTTTTACCTACTACACGTGAAGAAATGGATGCACTTGGCTGGGATAGCTGCGACATAATTATTATCAGTGGCGACGCGTACGTTGATCATCCTAGTTTTGGTATGGCGGTAATTGGCCGTGTACTTGAAGCGCAAGGCTTTAGAGTGGGCATTATTGCCCAGCCAGCATGGGACTCTAAAGATGCATTTATGGAGCTAGGCAGACCGAATTTATTTTTTGGTGTAACAGCTGGGAACATGGATTCAATGATCAACCGCTATACTGCCGAAAAGCGTATGCGTCATGATGATGCTTACACACCTGATAACGTCGGCGGTAAACGCCCCGATCGTGCCGTAATGATTTACTCGCAAAAATGCCGTGAAGCATACAAAGGTATCCCAATTGTTATTGGTGGTATTGAAGCTAGCCTTCGTCGTATTGCTCATTATGATTATTGGCAAGAAAAAGTACGTCGTAGTATTTTGTTTGATGCAAAAGCGGATATTTTAATTTATGGCAACGCAGAGCGCCCGTTAGTTGAAGTTGCACACCGTATTGCGGCGGGCGAAACGATGGATACGATTCAGGATATTCGCGGCACGGCTGTTATTCGAAAAGAGCCCCTACCTGGTTGGCGTGGCAGTGATTCTACCGCTATTGATAAAATTGGTAAAATCGACCCTATTCCAAACCCATATGGCGCGGATGATGTTGGCTGTAGTAAATCTGAATTTAAACAAGCCGGTATTGATTTAAAAGCTGAAGCTGCAAAACCAATTATGGTTCAGCCTGCGCGACCTAAACCGTGGGAAAAAACCTACGTTAAGTTACCTGCTTATGAGCAAGTAAGTGTTAACAAACCTTTGTACGCCCACGCCTCGCGCATTTTGCATCAAGAAACAAATCCTGGTTGTGCAAGAGCGCTGTTTCAGCGACACGGCGATCGTTCTATTTGGGTAAACCCGCCAGCATACCCGTTAGAAACACATGAAATGGATGCTGTATTTGGTTTGCCGTATCAGCGTATTCCTCACCCAAGTTATGGTGATGCTAAAATACCTGCTTACGATATGATTAAAACATCAGTTAATATTATGCGTGGCTGTTTTGGTGGTTGTTCGTTTTGCTCAATTACAGAGCATGAAGGGCGCATTATTCAAAGTCGTTCGCAAGAATCTATTATTGAAGAAATTGAACAAATTAGAGATAAAGTTCCCGGCTTTACTGGTGTTATTTCTGATTTAGGTGGTCCAACGGCGAATATGTATAAGCTGCGCTGTACGAGCAAAAAGGCAGAGAGTACCTGTAGACGCTTATCATGTGTATATCCTGATATTTGTAAACACATGGATACAGATCATACGCCAACAATAGATTTGTATAAAAAAGCACGTGAAGTTAAGGGTATTAAAAAGGTATTGATTGCTTCAGGTGTTCGTTATGACCTAGCTGTACGCGACCCTCGTTACGTTAAAGAGTTAGTAACTCATCATGTGGGTGGCTACTTAAAAATAGCGCCAGAGCATACAGAGGATGGTCCATTATCAAAAATGATGAAACCAGGTATGGGAGCGTACGATCAATTTAAAGAACTATTTGATAAGTACTCTAAAGAAGCCGGTAAAAAGCAGTATTTAATTCCTTACTTTATATCTGCTCACCCAGGTACAAAAGATGAAGACATGGTAAATATGGCTTTATGGCTTAAATCAAACGACTTTAAGCTTGATCAGGTACAAAATTTTTACCCATCACCTATGGCTAATGCGACGACTATTTACCATACAGAGATGAACTCTTTACGTAATATAAAAAACAACTCAGAAGTTGTTCCAGTACCTAAAGGCGCTCGCCAACGTAGATTGCATAAAGCTATTTTACGCTACCATGATGCAGCAGGTTGGCCGATGATACGTGAAGCACTACGTAAAATGGGTAAAGCTAATTTAATTGGTAAAGGGCCTAACTGTTTAGTGCCAGAAGAAGGGCGTGATGAAAAAATAGGTAAAGGCGGTAAAAAAGGCGGGCGACCAGCATTAACGCGACATACCGGTTTTAGCCAATTTAAAAAGGCAAACACTAAACCAAAAGTAGGTGGTAATCGTCAAAGTACACGTTAGTAATTCAATCTGCCAGTTATTAGTTTAATTGCGATACGCGCTTTTCAGCCTTCGTAATACGTAAGTTGAGTTAACCTTGCTCTTTATTATCAATATTATTGTAGATGATAAAGAGTGAGCTTTTAGAGCCCCCTCTTTGAGCTGCGCGTATTTAGTGCCTATATATTTGCAGTCAGTTCTTCCTTATAACGTTGATGATAACCACAAACGTAATTTAAGTGACCATAACGGCTGAATACCTGTTAGCCCTTGCGTCATTTTATTATCTTTTAAGATTATATAAGATGGCGTGACTTGCCCTTGCCAATCGGTAAATATCTCACTGTGTTGATCGTTGACGGTCGTAAAACTGTAGCCATGATCATTTAGATAGTTATGTAGTTCTTGATCAGAACCTGATTTTATTGCGATGCTCACGACAGGATAATTATTCTCGTTTGCGAGTTCGTTTATGGCAGGGGAGGTAATACTACAAATAGAGCACCAAGTTCCCCAAAAATACACAAGGGTTGGTTTATCTTGGCTCATTGCTGCTAGATCAATGTTTTGCTCTTTATAATCTGTTAATTGTAATTGAGGATTTGCTGGCATGACAGGTTGCCGCCACCAATTGACGGCAGTATAAATGACGAAAAATATGGAGCCATATACCAATACACTTTTTAATATTGATAACCCTTTTTGTTTTAGCGTTTTTTTAGGTGTCTCTTTTTTATTCTTGATATTCGTTGTCATAGTTGCAGCTTTACCCTAAGTATTTTTTACTTTAGTTATTTGCAAAAATTTCTAATTTATACCAGCAACCAGGTAGCAGTTCCTAAAAAGGCGAATATACCAACAATATCTGTCACAGTGGTTAGCACCACACTCCCTGCAAGTGCGGGGTCTATATTCATTCTTTTAAGTATTATTGGAATGCTTGCGCCAGCCACACCAGCCACGACTAAGTTCATAAACATAGCGAAGGCAAGTACACCACCAAGCATAAAGTCCCATTGCCATAGGGCAATAACACCTGCAATTAATAATGACCACAAAATACCGTTTAATGCACCAATGGCAAGTTCTTTCATCATTAAAAAGCGTTGGTTTGTTTGGTTTATATGGCCTACCGCAATACCGCGTATAACAAGCGTTAACGATTGACTTCCTGCAACGCCACCCATAGAAGGGACAATACCGTTTAGTACCGCCAAAATAGGTAAAACATCTAGTGTTCCTTCAAAAAAGCTAGCAACAAAGGCCGCTGCAAGTGCGGTTAGTAAATTGACACCTAACCAAACTGAACGTTTTTTAGAGCTTTTGAGTACTGGCGCAAAGGTATCTTCTTCATCATCTAGACCGGCTAAGCCTAGTAAACTATGCTCTGCATCTTCTCGAATTACGTCAACAATATCATCGATAGTGACACGACCAAGTAATTGATCGTTATCATCCACAACAGGTGCTGATATCCAATTATGGCGCTCAAATAGTTGCGCGACTTCACTTTCATCCATTGAAATTGGGATTGATTCACAATCTTCATCCATTAAATCGCGAACAATTTTTTCAGGTGGGTTCGTTAATAACGTACTCAGTGATAGAGCGCCTATAAAACAGTTGTGTTTATCAACAACATATAGATCATCTGTACCTTCTGGTAGCTCCCCACGTAGCCTAATATATCTAAGTACAACATCGAGCGTTACATCAGGGCGAATGGTTACCGTATCGGTGTTCATTAGCGCGCCAGCTGAACGCTCTTGATATGAAAGTGCTTGCGTTGCACGCTCACGGTCTTGAATATCCATCGCGCTGACAACGTCTTTATAAACGGTGTCTGGTAAACTACGGAGTACTTCACCTAAGTCATCGTGGCCCATGTCTTCAGTTGCGGCTGCAATGTGCTCAGGTTCCATTTGGGCAATAATGCCTAAACGAACATCTTCGGAAAGCTCTTCAAGAACATCACCTTGTACATCAGGGTCAACCAATTGCCAAAGTAGTCGGCGAATTTTATGCGGCGATGACTCTAATAATAATGCGGTATCACAAGGAGCTGTTTTTGCTAACATCCGCCTAACTTGAACAAATTGACCACTGTTAAGCGACTTTGTCACTTGTTTTAATTGTTGTAGTGGATAGTCTTGTTCAAAAGCTTCAGGCATTGGCGTCCTTATTGATTTTTATATAACTATGGATAGGGAGGTTTATTAATGGGGTAATTAACCACATTTAGTTTATCTTAGTTTCGGTTTTTAGCTAAGTGCTATTCTTCTTCATTAAAGCGTTGTGCTATCAATTGACCAACGGCATGTAAAGCTTGTTCGGCATCAGGGCCCTCACACACTACTTTTACCTCTTTTCCTTGACTGCTTTCCAGTAGCATTAAAGCCAATACACTGTCCCCAGGCGCTTCTTTATCATCTTGATATATCATGATTGAGGCATCAAATTTAATAGCAAGTTGCGCTAATACTGTAGCGGCTCTTGCATGAAGTCCTAATTTATTTTTTATTAAAAAAGTGTCTTCTAAACGCATAAGTTACTCTACCTAAGCTGAACAGATGATTATTTTGAATGAGTTATTTTTCTTGTTCTCTATGGCGGATTTTTACATTTGGATGTGTCATCGAAAAACTTTCACCAATCGTTTGTGCTAAATATACTGAGCGATGTTGCCCACCAGTACAACCTATAGCAATAGTTAAGTAGCTACGGTTATTTCGCTCTAAATGTGGCAACCATGTTTGTACAAAAGTTTGAATTTGCCAAGTGAACTTTTGGACAATGCTGTGGCTGGCTAAGTAATCCTTTACGGGTTGGTCTAAGCCATTTAAAGGTTTTAATTCTGGCTCCCAATGTGGGTTCGGTAAAAAGCGTGCATCAAAGACATAATCAGCTTCCTTAGGAATGCCGTGTTTAAAGCCAAACGACTCAAAAGTAACAATGAGTTGTTTATCTTTTTTACCCAGAATTTTTTCACGAATTGATTCAGCAAGTTGATGAACACTTAAATCACTCGTGTCGATCATATAGTCAGCGCGAGTAGTGAGAACATCGAGTAGTTCTTTTTCTTTTTTTATTGCTAAATCAAGAGGTAATGAGTCAACTGATAACGGGTGTAGACGGCGAGTCTCAGAAAAACGTTTAATTAATGTTTGATCCTCACTGTCTAGATAAAACAGAGTCGGTTTAGCAAAGCCAGGTAAGTATTCAAGGATATCGTTAAATTCGTCTTGCTCTTTTGGTAAATTCCGGACATCAATACTAACTGCAATTTTGTCGTAGTTATCAGATACACTTCTCACTAAAGAAGGTAGCAGATTAATTGGAATATTATCTACGCAATAATAACCTAAATCTTCAACTACGCGTAAAGCAACCGATTTTCCAGAACCGGAACGGCCACTTATGATAATTAATTCCATTTATCACCCATTATGTTAATTACGATTGTTCTACAATAACTTGATACAGTTCAGTATCTGATTTTGCGCTGCGTAACTGTTTACAAAAATCTTTATTATTTAGTTTATCAGCTATCGTTGCGAGCGTCTTTAAGTGCTGCTGGTTATCGCCATCAGGTACGATGAGAGCAACAAATATATCAACAGGGCGATTATCTATTGCATCAAAATTAATAGGTGTTTCGCTTACTAATACGAGTGCTAAAGGCTCTTCTGCGCCGCTCATTCGCCCATGAGGGATTGCAATGCCTCTTCCTATACCAGTGCTTCCCAGTTTTTCTCTATTCATTAAGGCGCTGAGAATATCTTGTTGAGAAAGATATGGGAGCTTGTCATGAGCAAGTTGACTGATGAACTCTAAAATTCTTTTTTTACTATTAAAAAGGACCGCAGCTCTGCTGCAGTCCTGGCATATAAGTGAACTTAATTTCATAATATTAGTGTCGAGCAAGCTTCTCTTTGTGTTTAATAACTTGGCGATCGAGCTTGTCAATCAGCGAGTCAATGGCGGCGTACATATCTTGATGTTCAGTAGAGGCAAATAACTCAGCTCCACTTACATGAATCGTTGCCTCAGCTTTTTGGTTTAATTTTTCTATATCAAGAATGACATGAACATTATTAATATGATCTGAGTGTCTTTCTAGCTTCGCAAATTTGGTATTTACATAATCTCTTAATGAATCAGTTACTTCTACGTGACGACCAGTTAAGTTTAGTTGCATAAGCATTACCCTCTTTGTTTAGCGTCTTAAATCAAACTTTTTCGCTGATTTGACGGTGGAATAGCTAGAGATTCGCGATACTTTGCGATTGTACGTCTCGCTACTTTTATTCCTTGCTCAGCTAATATATCTGCAATTTTACTATCACTCAATGGTTTTGCTGAGTTTTCTGCTGCGATTAATTTTTTAATGAGAGCGCGTATTGCTGTTGATGAGCATTCGCCTCCATTTTCAGTACTTACATGGCTTGAGAAAAAATATTTAAGCTCAAAAATACCGCGAGGTGTATGCATATATTTTTGAGTTGTTACGCGTGAAATAGTTGATTCGTGCATTTCGACCATTTCTGCTACATCATTTAAAACCATTGGTTTCATGGCTTCGGGGCCATGCTCAAAAAAACCTTGTTGTTGCTTAACAATACAATTAGTTACTTTTAATAGTGTATCGTTTCTACTTTCTAAACTTTTAATAAACCATTTAGCTTCTTGTAGATGCGAGCGAATAAACTGGCTATCACCACTTGATTTAACGGTGCGTGACATTGCTGCATATTGGCTGTTGACTCTGATTTTAGGCATGCTATCTGGGTTTAGTTCAACAACCCAGCGACCTTTTATTTTTTTCACCGATACATCAGGAATTACATACTCAGATTCTTCTCTAACTATAGTATCCGCCGGTTTTGGGCTAAGAGTATGTATTAAAGTCATTATTTCTTTAAGCTCTTCTTCTTTGAGCTTTGTTTTTTTCATTAATGTACGATAGTCGCGAGCAGCTAATAGATCAATGTGCTCGGTTAAAATCATTTTTGTTTCATTAATATAGGGTGTTTCTTTATCGTATTGGTTCAGCTGAATACATAAGCATTCTTGTAAACTACGTGCTGCAATACCAACAGGGTCAAACAATTGAATTCGTTTTAAAACAGCTTCTATTTCGTCAAGTTCAACTTCGTTGTCTTCTTCGTTCTCTTGATTAAAACTTTCTAAAATTTCTTCGCAGCTCAGCGTTAAAATACCCGAATCATCGACGGCTTCAACAATCGCAATCGCAATCGCTTCATCGGTAGGACTAAAGGGAGTCAGTTGTAGTTGCCACATTAGGTATTCATGGAGCGTTTCAGTTGAGGAGCCTTGGTATATAGATTCATCTTCAGGCATTGGTCCTGATGATGACGCTGGGGCTGCGCTCATATATTCATCCCAACTAACATCCATAGCCATTTCATCACTTAGCGTATCTTTAGCAAGTGCTTCACCACTGTCTTGCTCATATTCGCTCGGAACATCATCAGCATTTGCGCTAACAGTGACATCGTCGTTATCTGCTTTTTGCTCGTTTTTACCAGTAGAATCTTCGGCGTAATCTTGCTCTTCAACCTCTAATAGGGGGTTGCTGTCGAGTGCTTCTTGTATTTCTTGCTGGAGATCCAATGTACTGAGTTGCAACAGGCGAATTGCTTGTTGCAGCTGTGGAGTCATTGTAAGTTGCTGGCCCATGCGCAGCTGTAATGATTGCCTCATGTATCTCTAACAATCCTTTTATGTTGTTATAATTAATACTAGCAGATGCTTAAAGACATGGCGTAAATGTTACAGCCTAAATTGCTCGCCTAAATAAACATCACGTACTGTTTTATCGTTTAATACGTGTTCTGGAGTGCCTGATGCAATTAACTCACCATGAGAAACTATGTAGGCTTTTTCGCAAACATCAAGAGTTTCTCTTACATTATGGTCGGTAATTAACACACCAATACCACGATTTTTAAGATGTTCTATTATTTTCTTTATATCTAACACTGAAATAGGGTCAACACCAGCAAAAGGCTCATCAAGCAATATAAATTTAGGATCAGCGGCTAGTGCTCGCGCTATTTCAACTCGGCGACGCTCGCCTCCTGATAATGCCATACCTTGGCTATCACGAATGTGCTGAATACTAAATTCATCTAATAAATTGTTAAGTGTGTCTTCTCTTGCTTGCTTATTTAGCTCTTTACGTGTTTCTAAAATAGCCATTAAATTTTGATAAACAGTAAGCTTTCTAAAAATTGATGATTCTTGGGGTAAGTAACCAATGCCTAATCTAGCACGACTATGCATAGGTAAAAGAGTAATATCGTTATCGTCGATAGAAATCTTGCCTTTATCACTAGGTACAAGGCCTACAATCATATAAAACGTTGTGGTTTTACCTGCACCATTAGGGCCAAGTAACCCGACTATGCTGCCAGCCTTTACTTCCAGACCTACATTTTTTACAACTTCACGGCCTTTATAACTTTTAGCTAATAGTTCTGCTTTTAATGTACTCATGGCTGACCTTTATCGTTTTTTTCTTTTTTAGTCTCAATAGGTACTAAAATAGTATGCACACGATCGGTTGAGTTTTCGTCTTTTTCAGCGCTAATTAATTGCTGTTGCATATCGTAAGTAATACTCTTGGCATTTATTTTTTGACCCGCTTGCGATACTTGTGCATCGCCAATAAGGGTTAAAAATCGTTTAGCTACATCATAACGAACTTCGTTTGCGCTGGCGCTCATTATAGTGCCATCAGTTTGTTTTTCTTCGAAATATGCAGGGCTACCAGTTGCAATTAGTAGCTGTTTATTATCGCCTAATTCATCACGTTTATGTACTTCTAAACGGTCGGCTGTAATACGGCGGTTGCCGTGAATAATCTCAACATTTTTTTCAAAAATTCCGACGTTTTCTTTTAATTGGCCTTCTTGTTTGTCGGCACTTATTGATATTTGATTCGCTGCAGGTTGAATCGCTTGTTCAGCAGCGCTAAGGTTGAAAGCTAGTATAAGTGTCGGAATAATAAGTATTTTTGAAATTTTATTGGTCATAATATATAGTTCGCGTATGGTTAATAAGTTTTATCACTTCAGTTTTTAAATCGGCTTCAAGGCCTTTACCGGTGATCTTTAAATTGGGTCCCGTAACAATAACGGGTTGCTCTGAACGCATCGTGAGTAGTTTTATATCTACTTGAATATTATCCGCATTAATCTTGTCTATCATTGCATTATCAGTAAGATTCTTGGCAACCACGTTACCTTCTAAAATTAATTGTTTTCCTTCATATAACGTTGCTTCGTCTGCATTTATTCGCCATGTTTGTTTTTCGTTATATAAGGTGAAAATGGGCTTTTCAAAAAAGGTAAAGCCTAGCTGTTGATATAATTCCATTTTAGCAGCTGTAACTTTATGATTAATTTTACCATTTTCATCATAGGCCGTTTGTTTTAGCTCAATAGCAATATAATCAGGCTTAGCGATAACTTCAGCTTCAACCTGAGCTGTCATATTTGTTTGTGCAAAATAAGGGTACCAAAGCCAAACCATACAGCTGATGAATAAAACGCTTAAAATTATGCGCGCTGTATTCATGAACTAGTACCTTTGCTAGTAAGTGGTTTGTCGTTCTCTAGCATAAGTAAGTCGGTTAGTTCTCTCACTGCGCCAAAACCACCCAGCATCTGTGTCGTGTAATGTGATAAACGCTTGATTAGTGGGTGAGCATCGTTAACTGCAACGGCAAACCCGACTAATTCCATTACTGGCATATCGGGGCCATCATCACCAATATAGGCAATTTGATCATCACTTAGGTGAAGCTTGTTTTTTAGCTCTTCGTAAGCAATAAGCTTGTTTTCTTGACCTTGATAAATATGTTGTACTGTTAAACTGGTCATACGTTGTTGCACTATCTGCGAATGGCGACCAGTAATAACAGCCACTTCAAAGCCACTGTTTATAAGCGCTTTAATGCCAAAACCATCTTTTGTATTAAATGCTTTGAGCTCTTCACCTTGATTGCCAAGATAAATTCGGCCATCAGAAAATACACCATCAATATCGCATATAAGTAGTTTTACTTTTTTAGCACGTGCTTTTGCATCAGCACTCAGCGGTTGATAGAGTTCTTCAAATTGCATTTATAATACTCCTGCTTTTAATAAGTCTTGCATATTTAGTGCGCCAATAGGCTGGTTTTGCTCATTAACAACAATCAAGCCATTTATACGTTTGTGTTCCATTATATTAAGCGCTTCAGCAGCTAAAATATCTTGTGTAGCTGTTGTGCATGACCTAGTCATAACAAGGTCTATTTGTGTTGTATGAATATCTAGTCTTTGCTCTAAAATACGGCGTAAATCACCGTCGGTAAATAATCCCACTAGCTGATTACTTTTATCAACAATGGCTGTCATACCAAGGCCTTTGGCTGACATTTCAATAAGTGCATCTTTTACGGTTTGTGAAACGCTAATAATAGGTGTATTTGCGCCGCTGTGCATAACATCTTTTAAGGTTAGTAATAATCGTTTGCCTAAACTGCCCCCAGGGTGAGAAAGCGCAAAATCATCGGCGGTAAAACCACGAGCTTCTAACAGAGCCACTGCCATCGCATCGCCCATAGCAAGAGTCGCTGTAGTGCTCGCCGTTGGTGCTAACCCTAAAGAGCATGCTTCTTTTTCTACTTTAATGCATACATGTACATTTGCATGTGTTGCCATGGTCGATTTAGTATTGCCTGTCATGGCGATTATTTTTGCGCCAAGGCGTTTTAAAACAGGGATAATATTTAAAACTTCACTCGTCTCACCTGAGTTTGAAATAAGCATGACAACATCGTTTTTGGTGATCATTCCTAAATCGCCATGGCTAGCTTCGCCTGGGTGTACAAAAAAGGCAGGGCTTCCTGTACTTGCAAGTGTTGCTGCAATTTTATTACCTATATGGCCTGATTTACCCATGCCAATAACAATAATTCGACCTTCGCAGTCAAACATTAATTGGCATGCTTGATGAAAGTTTTCATCTACATATTGCGCTATGTCATTAAGTGCTTGGCGTTCAATATTGAGAACACGAAGACCCTGTTCGATAAAGTTCAGCGTCGTCATTATTTACCCTACTTGACTAAAAATATACCCTTGGTAGCCCAAAAATGCGATAAGCAATAAGCCACCTTCCACTCTATTGATGCGTTGGGTGCCTCTAAAGTTCAATGACATGATGATAAGAGCAAATGTTGCACCAATCATAATGAGTATATCTCGACTCGCTACTGACGGATCGATAATGGATGGATTAATAATACCTGCGAGCGGTAACACAGCCAATATATTAAAAATGTTTGAACCAACAATATTGCCTAGAGCTAAATCATCTTCATTTTTTAATACACCGGCAATTGAAGCTGCAAGCTCCGGTAAGCTCGTGCCAATGGCAATAATAGTTAAGCCAATGACTAGATCGCTTAGGCCAAAGTATTTAGCTATGTCGACTGCGGAACCAATTAAAAAATGTGAGCTAACAGGGAGTAGAACCATGCCAATAACTAACCAAAATACCGCTTTTTTAGTTGGTACATCGTTAGGTACGTCGTCACAGGCTTCGGTTATAAATGGGTCATCTTGGTTTTTTGCGCGCAGTGAAATAATAATCAAACCGCCTATAAACACGATAAAGCCAATAAGTAAGGCGATACCTTCGGCTAATGAAAAATAATTGTCTGAAAAAATATACCAGGTAGCGAATGATATCAGCAAGACCAGTGGCATTTCGCGTTTTAATGTACTTGAAGATACAGACAGAGGTCTAAATAACGCTGTAATACCTAACACAAGTAGAATGTTTGTTATGTTTGAACCGACAGCGTTACCAACTGCAGTATCTGTTTTATTTGCGAGCGCTGCAGAAGCGGAAACCATCATCTCTGGGGCTGACGAACCCATTGCCACAACAGTTAAGCCTACAATTAGGGTTGGTACGCCAAAGTTTTTTGCAAGTGCCGCTGCGCCATAAACAAACCTGTCTGCACTCCAAACAAGAGCCGCAAAACCAAGAATTAAAATAACAAACGAGGTAACCATTATATTAAGCCAGTTATTCAAAATACAGATGGCGCGAATAGTAACAAAAGCAAAGGTGAAAGTATAAATAAAAGAGTCAGGTCAACTCTAATTACAATAACTTGTTGAATAATATTTTAAGGCGCTTATATCAGCACCTTAAGCTGCAGTTAAGCCGTTATAAACGAGTCTTATACTCCTTTTTGCAAGTGTATTACAAAATCTTACGAATTGTTTTTTCCATCTTGGTTAAAAAAGCTTTAAAATAGGTGCACTAGTGAATATTGTTATGGAGAGCGACTTGTCGCAATCAATAGTAGAAGTCAAGGATGTTAGCTTTTCGAGAGGCGATAGAAGCATATATAAAAATATGAGCTTTAGCGTTCCTAAAGGTAAAATCACTGCGATTATGGGGCCAAGCGGAATTGGTAAAACGACCATGTTGCGTTTAATTGGCGGTCAACTTAAGCCTGACTCCGGTGATATTTTATTTGAAGGTGGTAGTATCCCAAATATGTCGCGCAAAGAACTCTACGAAGCGCGAACTAAAATGAGTATGCTTTTTCAAAGTGGTGCGTTGTTTACTGATATGTCGGTATTCGATAATATAGCGTTCCCAATTAGGGAGCACACTGAGTTGAGTGAAGACCTAATTCGGTTGGTTGTGCTAATGAAATTGCAAGCTGTTGGGCTACGCGGAGCGAAAGATTTAATGCCTTCTGAATTATCGGGAGGTATGGCTAGGCGCGCAGCTCTGGCACGTGCTATTGCGCTCGACCCTGAACTTATAATGTACGATGAACCATTTGCAGGCCAAGATCCTATTTCTATGGGGGTGTTGGTTAAATTAATTAAGTCACTCAACGAAGTGCTTGGTTTATCTTCTTTAATTGTAACCCATGATGTTAACGAGGTAATGAGTATTGCTGACCACGTTATTATTATCGCTGATCAGGGTGTAATTGGTTGTGGAACACCTGACGAAATGCGCAATCATGAGTCTCCTTTAGTGCAACAGTTTTTAAAAGGTTTGTCTGATGGTCCCGTGCCTTTTCATTTTCCAGCTCAAACATATGCAGATGAGTTGCTTGGAGAAAAAGCATAATGTTGGATTTATTTCAAAAATTAGGGCATAAGACGCTAGGTCGTTTTGCGGCTCTGGGTCGCTCAACTTATATGCTTTTTGGCGCACTTGTAAATGTACCTAACTTTAAAAAGGGTACACCTCTACTTATTCGTCAGCTCTACATGGTGGGTTCGCAATCTTTGCTCATTATTATGGTGTCAGGTTTATTTATCGGTATGGTCTTGGCATTACAAGGTTATACGGTATTAGTTGGATATGGTGCAGAGGATAGTTTAGGGCCATTAGTGGCATTAAGTTTATTACGAGAACTCGGGCCTGTTGTTACAGCGTTATTATTTGCAGGGCGAGCGGGCAGTGCGCTTACTGCAGAAATAGGCTTAATGAAAGCAACAGAACAGTTATCATCATTAGAAATGATGGCAATTGATCCACTAAAACGAATTATTGCACCGCGCTTTTGGGCAGGCTTTATAAGTATGCCGTTACTAGCGGTGATATTTTCAGCAGTGGCAATTATTGGTGCTCATTTAGTTGGAGTTGATTGGCTTGGTGTTGATACGGGTAGTTTTTGGTCAATTATGCAATCACAAGTATCGTTTCAGCAAGACATACTAAACGGTATTATTAAGAGCTTTGTATTCGCCATTGTGGTGACTTGGATAGCACTTTATAAAGGGTATGACTGTGTGCCGACCTCTGAAGGGATCAGTAAAGCAACCACCGAAACGGTTGTTCATTCGTCATTGGCGGTTTTAGGGTTTGACTTTATTTTGACAGCGGTAATGTTTACCAGCTAATAGGGTATAGATAATGAATTCACGGAAATTAGAAATTTTAGTTGGTTTTTTTGTGGCGTTAGGAATTTTAGCGTTTGCTATGCTTGCGCTTAAAGTCGCCAATTCAGGTATTAGCGGCTCAGGCGAGACGTACACACTTAATGCTAAATTTGAAAACATAGGGTCATTAAAGGCACGTGCACCAGTAAAAGTGGGCGGAGTCGTTATTGGTCGAGTAGAGTCAATTTATGTTCATCCACAGGAGTTCTTGCCAGTGGTTAATATGACCATTGATGCACAGTATTTATGTCGTTTTTCAGACACGAGCTCAATTTCAATTTTAACATCGGGTATTTTAGGTGAGCAGTATCTAGGTATCCACCCTGTTATTTCTCCTAATTCAGCAGAGCAACGCTGTTTAGGTCAAGTCGTAACCGAAAATAAGCAAGACGAAGCAATTGATGATTTATTTGGTGTAGACAGTAAAGCGTTAGGTGACGGTGATTCAATTACTGATACTAAGTCTGCCATTGTACTTGAAGAGTTAATTGGGCAGTTTTTATTCAACCAAGGTAGTGAGTAATTATTATGTTGAAAAAGTTTCTAGCTATTGTAGCAATTAGCACAATGACGCTAACTCAAAGCGTAAGTGCTGCAGATGTTAAACTAAATGATCCAAACAAAATGGTGCGTCAAGTAGCGGACAATACGTTTGCACGTATCAAAAAAGATCAGCCATTAATCATTAAAAATCAAGAGCATCTTCGTGTCATTGTTGAAGAAGAATTAATGCCTTATATTGACTACAAATATGCAGCACTTCGCGTGTTAGGTAGTGAAGTATCTAAAGTACGGGCAATTACAGATGAAGCTGAAAAAGCCCAAGCGATTAAAGATATTCAGCGCTTTATTGGTGTATTTAGAGAATATTTAGTTGCCACTTACGCTGGTGTATTTACACAATATACAAATCAAAAAGTTGAGTTTGGTGCTGAGCAACCATTTAAAGGTAAAGATGTCGTTGTTGTTAAAACTAAAATTCTTGAAGATGGCAAACCTGATATCAGAATAGACTTTAAAGTTCGTGAAGATCGCGATGGTGAATGGCGAGCTTACGATATGATTGCTGAAGGTATTAGTTTATTAGACGCCAAACAAAGCGAACTACAAGGTATTTTACGTCAGCAAGGTATTGACAATGTAAGCAACCTTTTAGAGCAAAAGAGTAAGTTACCTGTTCAATTTAGAGGCAGTAGCTCGAATGATTAAATTGGCAATTAGCCATGTTGATGAACAGCAGTTTCGAGTAAGTGGTGAACTTACTCGAAATTCCATTAGTAATGAACGGCTTTTGAACGATAAGTTAATAACTAAGCATAAAACCACTTATTTTGACCTTAGTGAGGTATCAAGGGTTGACACAGCGGGCTTAGCTTGGTTAATTCACTCTTTTGCAGAATTTAAGCAGCAAGGCATTCGTCTTGAATTGCAAAATCCACCTGAACAATTGCAAAATTTAATGCAGTTGGGTCAAGTTACAACCCTATTTGAGTGAGAGTTATGGAAACTAGCCAAGTCGAAACATTATTACGCGATGAACTTCAATTAGCTGAAGTGCATGTAAAAGCTAATGGTAGTCATTATGAAGTAATTGCAGTTGGTGAATGCTTTGACGGTTTAAGCCGTGTTAAAAAGCAACAGCTAGTTTATGGTCCGTTGATGAATACAATTTCAGATGGCACAATTCACGCAGTTTCTATTCGCGCTTTCACTCCAACAGAGTGGAAACGTGAACAAAAATTTATTTTACCGCAATAAGTAAGGCCTCCTAAATGGATCAATTTGTAATTCAAGGTGGCACTTCACTTGCTGGTGAAGTTACTATTTCTGGTGCTAAAAATGCAGCGCTTCCTATTTTGTTTGCTGCTTTACTTGCTGATGGTAAAAGTACATTTACTAATGTTCCACGTTTACGTGACATTGTTACCACCGAAGCACTATTAAAAACTTTAGGTGCAGATGTTAATTGGCAAGGCGACACACTTATTATTGATGGCGCAACGGTAAATCAGACGCTTGCCCCTTACGAGCTCGTTAAACAAATGCGTGCTTCTGTGCTTGCACTAGGCCCTTTAGTGGCACGCTTTGGTGAAGCTCAGGTTTCATTACCAGGTGGTTGTGCTATTGGTGCTCGTCCTGTTGATATCCATATTCAAGGTTTAGAGCGCTTAGGCGCACAAATAAGCGTTGAAAATGGTTATATTAATGCAAAGGTAAATGGTCGCTTAAAAGGCGCTGAAATCTTTATGGAGATGGTTAGTGTTGGTGCTACTGAAAATTTACTGATGGCAGCAGCGCTTGCTGATGGAAAAACCATACTTGATAATGCCGCGCGTGAGCCTGAAATTATCGATTTAGCTAATTGTTTAATTGCAATGGGGGCTAAAATTACTGGAGCAGGTACTAGCCGTATCGAAGTAGAAGGTGTTGAGCGCTTGGCGGGTTGTGAGCATAGTATTTTGCCAGATAGAATTGAAACAGGTACATTTTTAGTGGCGGCTGCAATGGCTGGCGGTGAGGTACTTTGTAAGAATACTGATTTCCATTCACTTGAACCTGTGATTGAAAAGCTGCGTGCAACTAATGCATTACTTGAGGTGCATGATGACAGTATTTACTTAGATATGCGTGGCCGAGAGCTTAAAGCTGTTAATATTAAAACCGCTCCACATCCTGGTTTTCCTACTGATATGCAAGCTCAATTTACAGCATTGAATGTTGTGGCAAATGGCAGTGCAACGATTACAGAAACGATTTTTGAAAACCGTTTTATGCATGTGCCTGAGTTACAGCGCATGGGTGCTAATATTCGTCTTGAGGGCAACACGGCTATTTGTGGTGAAACCAAAAGCCTAAGCGGTGCGCAAGTTATGGCAACTGACTTACGTGCTTCAGCGAGTCTAATTTTAACAGGTATAGTCGCGCAAGGTGAAACCGTTGTTGACCGTATTTATCACGTTGACAGAGGGTATCAGCGCATTGAAGATAAGCTCAGTGCATTAGGTGCTAATATTAAACGTAGAAGCAGTTAAAAGCGCCTAATATATGTAGGTCGGATATGTAAATACACACCGACCTACAATTAGTAGTTATAGTTTTGTTTCAAGCTCTGCGACCATCACCATGATTTTTTCTATTTTGCCATTTCGATAAAGCTCAAACTCTATTTCTTTCCCAGGTTCTGTATTGCCTATTTTTTCAAGTACTTTTTGCGGATTTGCTACGGAAAGCCCTGCAATTTTAATAACGATATCTTGTTCTTCAATACCTGCTTGCCAAGCTGGGCCTAAGGGATCTAAGTTCGTAATTCGCATACCTGAAACAGGAGTTAGGCTATCGTTAACTTCTTTACCTGTGCTGTCTACTGCGGTGCCTTCAAAACCAAGGTAGCCTCTAACTACACGACCATGTCGAATCAATTTTCCCATTACTTTTTTAGCAAGTGAATACGGCACAGCAAAAAATATTCCCTGTATGTTTAAATTTTCACGCGTTTTAAATTGGGCTGAAGTGATACCAACTAAATCACCGTTAGAATTAACTAATGCGCCCCCTGAATTTCCTACATTAATAGCGGCATCCATTTGTAATAAGTTATTATAAGGGCTGTCTGTGATTTTTTGCTTACCAGTAGCGCTAATAATACCTTGGGTAATTGTCTGTCCTAAATTAAGTGGGTTACCTATGGCTAGTACTACATCACCTACACTCGACGTATAGCTATCGCTTATAGGAATAACGGGAAGGTGGTCTGCGTTTATTTTAAGTAATGCAAGATCAGTAATCGTATCAAAGCCGATTAGTTGGACATCAAAAAAGCGCCTGCCGTCTGTCAGAATAACCATAATTTGATCTGCATTATTCACTACATGATAGTTAGTAAGAATGTAGCCATCTTGCGACATAATCACACCAGAGCCTAATTCTTGTACGGTATTTTGTCTTTTATAACGAGGCTCTTTCGAAATGCTCTCAGAAAAAATAGTCACTACGGAGGGAGCTGCACGTTTAACAGCATCTGAGAAACTTAAATGGCTAGTACTCATTGCACTCGCAAGAGGTACGTTCGGTAATAGAGAAGCTCGCATATTAGGGCTGAAAAAAACCACTAAAAAAGCAATGCTAAGCCCTGCAAATAATGGCGGGAGAATAAATTTTATTAGTTTCAGCACGGGATTCTTATTATAAGGAAGTAATTTCTTTATGATGGCATAAAAAAAATAACAGCGGCAAGTGCCGCTGTTACTTTTATTTCATTTATAGCAATATTTATTACTGAATTAAGATAAATATAGATTCACGGCCACGTTTCACGCCAAGCACTATATTGCCTTTTGTGTCATCGATGATCTTATTCATATCACGAATTGTTTCTACGCGTTGACGGTTTACCTGCATTATAATGTCACCCTCTTCAAGACCAACACGGGCAGAAGGTGAACGAGGATCTACAGAGGTAACTTCAATACCTTTATTACTATTTTTTTGCACGTTTTCAAGCGTAGCACCTTGAAAAGCAGGGTGTAGCTCTTCCCCTGTTGCCGTAACACCTGATGCACCATCGAGTGTAACTTTAACTGTTTTAATTTTTCCGTCACGATAAATGCCGAGCTTGATTTCTCTACCTTCACCCAAGGTTGCTATTTTGCTTCGTAATTCATGGAAGCCGCTAATATCACCGCCATTAATACTTACAATAACATCACCGGCTTTGATTCCTGCTTTACTTGCAGCGGTGTCATCCATTACTTGCATAACGTAGGCACCTTGTTTGACGTCAAGTTGCTGTGCTTTAGCTAGGCCTGCATCAAGTGGGCGCCCAGAAATACCAAGTGAGCCACGACGTACTTCACCGTGTTCAATAATTTGATCTACTAGGTTTTTCATCATGTTAGACGGGATAGCAAAACCAATACCAACATTACCGCCTGAAGCCCCTAAAATAGCAGTGTTAATACCTATTAATTCACCATTTAAGTTAACTAAAGCACCACCAGAGTTGCCTTGGTTAATCGCTGCGTCGGTTTGAATGAAATCTTCGTAGCCTTCAATGTTTAAACCACTGCGACCAAGTGCACTCACAATCCCTGATGTAACAGTATGGCTAAGGCCAAACGGATTACCGATAGCAACGGCAAAGTCACCCACACGCAAATTATCTGAGTTTGCTAGTTTTACTTCAGTTAAATCATCAGCGTCGATTTGTAAAAGCGCAATGTCGGATTCTTTATCAGTCCCAATTTTAATCGCTTCAAACTCACGGCCGTCTTCAAGGGTAACAACCATTTTTTCGGCATCTTGAATCACATGGTTATTAGTTACTACATAACCTTCATCAGCATTAATAATAACGCCAGAGCCTAAACCGCTAAATTGACGTTTTTGGCTTCGGGGTTGTTGCTGTCCGAAAAAGTATTCAAGTGGATCCGCACGGCGACGCACTTCTTTTGAGCCTGAAACTTGAATGCTTACAACGCCTGGAGTAATTTTTTCGAGCATTGGGGCAAGTGTTGGTAACTGCTGGCCATTTACGGCAACCGGTATTTTTGCATAAGACGCTACCGGGCTTAATAAAAGGCTAGTAGAAAGAATAGCTGCGCTGATAAGTGATAATTTCATTTTCATAGTCTGGGTTTACTCCACTTCGAGAAAAGCAAAAAATTGAAAAGGGCTGCATAAGCAGCCCTTTTTAATTTATCAGTAAGATAAAACAACAAAGCTGTTATATCTAAAGACTATGGGGTTAAAAAAAAGTTCATCAAGATGCTTTAGAATGTTCTGAAACTTTATTTTGTCCTGCAAATAAACCTGATTCGCCTGAAACATAATCAGCAGGTTGTGCTTTTGCTGATGAGCGATCGCATCGGCGCTCTTTTATCGATGCTTGTAATTGCTCAGTAGTTTCTTTTGAAAAGAAAGGTTCAGCTGGTGTTTGCTTCCGATCCTCTAGCAGCAGTTGATTGGTTTCTTCAACATGGCTAAGTAGTTGATCGTAATTCTCTTTCATTTTATTTACAAGCTTGCCTGTACTCGCTAAATGATCGGCTACATCTTGACGATATTGCTCTAACGCATTTTTAGCTTGCTCTGCCTGTTTTTCCAGCTCATCCTGTTTAAATTGTTTTTTAGTGACAAATGCACCAATAAAAAAAGCTATAACAGCAACAATAACAATTAAACCTACCCACGTGACTGTGCCCATAAATCTACCCCTTTGGGAAAATAACTAACGAATGCTTGATTCAATTATAAATCATACTAAGTGTAATATACCCCGAGTAATGATGCGTGTTAATATGCTTTGCAAATTAAACTGCATTTTAACTGTAAATAGATATGACTCCTTGGCAAACATACCAACAAGATTTGAAGCGAGATGACTTTGTACATGATGTAGCACAAGAAAATGCAGTGCGCCATTTACAGCGTTTATATGACGATTTAACCCAGAACAAAATAAAATCAAAAAGCTTTTTTGCCAAGCTTTTTAATAAAGATGAGCCAGCGCCTATAAAAGGTTTATATTTCTGGGGAGGAGTAGGGCGTGGTAAAACTTATTTAGTTGATACTTTTTATGAAGCCTTACCAGGCACGCGGAAGATGCGCGTACATTTTCATCGTTTTATGCATCGCGTACACGATGAACTTAAAAAGCTAAACAATACTGTAAACCCATTAGAAAAAGTCGCGGATATTTTAAAAGCTGAAACAGACATAATTTGTTTTGATGAATTTTTTGTTCAAGACATTACAGATGCCATGCTGTTAGGCGGTTTAATGGAGGCATTATTTGCACGCGGTATTGTACTTGTTGCAACGTCAAATATAGTACCTGATGATCTTTATAGAAACGGTTTACAACGTGCGCGTTTTGTACCAGCTATTGAGTTGGTTAAACTCAATACAGAAATAGTAAATGTAGACTCAGGTGTCGATTACCGATTACGTACGCTAGAACAAGCCGAAATTTTTCATAGCCCGCTTGACGAACAAGCAGATAAAAATCTATTTGATTACTTCGATAAACTTTCCTCAGAGCCTGGCCAATTAGATGAGCCTATAGAGATAGAAGGGCGTTTAATCAAAACGCGCAAAGTAGCTAAATGTGTTGTGATGTTTGAGTTTAGTGAATTGTGCGAAACAGCGCGAAGCCAAGTCGATTACATGGAGATTAGTCGCCTATACAATACGGTTATTATTTCTAACGTGAAACAGCTTGGGCAAACTAACGATGATGCTGCAAGACGCTTTATTGCTTTAGTTGATGAATTTTATGAGCGCCACGTAACTTTAATAATTTCAGCTGAGAAGCCGATCACCGACCTTTATACTCAAGGTAACCTTAATTTTGAATTTAAGCGTTGTATAAGCCGTTTGCAAGAAATGCAGTCTTTAGAGTATTTAGCTAAAGAGCATTTAGTTTAAAGTAAGTAGGAAAATGTGTAATAGCCCAACGCTTAAAAATAAGAGGTACATATATAGTACTTTTTATTTCTAAAATTTCTTGTGGAAAAAACAACCGGCGAGTAGCAATGTGTTTTAAGTGCTGGTATACTCCCGCGTCTGCCACGTTGCGTTCTATGCCATCATATAGTCTAGCCACTTGTGAGCGGCGCAAAAGTCTAAAACTCGAAGGGGTTGTAGCAAACTTAGAGCAGTAGTTAATATTAACTACTTGTGGTTTTAATTGAAAAACATTGGATTTTTATAAATGAAAACGTTTGTTGCTAAACCAGAAACAGTAAAACGTGACTGGTACGTAGTTGACGCTGAAGGTAAAACTTTAGGTCGCATCGCTACTGAAATCGCTCATCGCCTACGCGGTAAGCATAAAGTTGAATATACACCGCACGTAGATACTGGTGATTATATCATCGTTATCAACGCTGAAAAAGTTACTGTAACTGGTAACAAATTCAAAAACAAAGTGTACTATTCACACTCTGGTTTTCCAGGTGGTCTTAAGTCTACTACTTTTGATAAACTTCAAGCTGCAAAGCCTGAAATGATCATCGAGAAGGCTGTTAAGGGCATGTTGCCACGTGGTCCTTTAGGCCGCGCTATGTACCGTAAACTTAAGGTTTACACAGGTACTGAGCACAACCATGCTGCACAACAGCCTCAGGTTCTAGACATTTAAGGAGCACCATCATGGCAAATCAATACTACGGTACAGGTCGTCGTAAAAGTTCAAGTGCTCGCGTATTCTTACGCCCAGGCACTGGTAACATCGTAATCAACAAGCGCTCTTTAGAAGAGTACTTTGGTCGCGAAACAGCACGCATGGTTGTTCATCAAGCTCTTGAGCTAGTTGATATGACTGAAAAATTTGATCTTTTCATCACCGTTTCTGGTGGTGGTACAACTGGTCAAGCTGGTGCTATCCGTCACGGTATTACTCGTGCACTTATGGAGTTTGACGAGTCATTACGTCCACAACTTCGTAAAGCAGGTTTCGTTACTCGTGATGCACGTAAAGTTGAACGTAAGAAAGTGGGTCTTAAGAAAGCGCGTAAGCGTCCACAGTTCTCAAAACGTTAATCTATACGTTATCAAAAATTCAAAACCCAGCTTATGCTGGGTTTTTTGTTTTTAAAAATAGTAATTCCAACAATGAAAGATATGCCTAAATTGACTCGTTATCGTGCCTAGGCTTAATAATTACAGTTACTTGTATTGATCAAACTCCTCAATAACAGCGTATTTAATAAACGAAAGTTAAAAAATACTCAGATAGCTGCAAAAAAGTTAAATAATTATCGTAATTAGTTTAAATCCATCAGTTAATTGGTGGAATTTTTTGCTACAATTGGCATGGAAGTAAAACGATCGAGTTTTACGACACTACGCACCGTTTTAGAGTTTTCGCTTAGTGACGTTGATCTTGGTCAGTACATAGTTTTTACAGAAACGGTATTATGACTATTCGGCCCTATACTCAAACTGGCTTACTGAACCCTAGGTGAAGTAGGGTGTGTTAGAGCATGAGACTGTGAATAACCTTGTTTTAATCAAGGGTTTTAATTATGATCGTTTCTATTTTAAAAATTTCGAATAATTAACCTGCTGTAACTGATGTTCTCAATATAGCAAGTGTTGAGAATCGTAAGTGGAGATAAGTGGATGAGCAATGCGCCTGTAGACAATGGCCGACGTCGCTTTTTAACCATAGCTACCTCTGTTGTTGGTGGTGTTGGTGCGGCTGGGGCTGCTGTTCCTTTTATTGCGTCTTGGAATCCAAGTGAGCGAGCTAAATCTGCGGGTGCGCCTGTGGAAGTAGATATCAGCAAACTTGAGCCGGGACAATTAATACGTGTCGAGTGGCGTGGTAAACCTGTATGGGTTGTATCACGTACCCCAAAAATGCTTGAGCAGATGAAAGAACATGAAGGTCAACTTCGTGATCCACAATCGCAAGAGCCACAACAATTAGAATCATCAACAAATGATTACCGTTCATTACGCCCAGAAATATTTTTGGCTGTAGGTATTTGTACGCATTTAGGGTGTTCTCCTGGCTTTTTACAAGGTAACTTTGGCGAAAAAGTAGAAGGGACTGACGATGGTTTCTACTGCCCATGCCACGGTTCTAAATTTGATATGGCTGGCCGAGTTTTTCAATCGGTACCTGCACCATTAAACTTAGAAATACCACCTTATACTTTTCTAGATGAAACCACTATTTTAGTGGGCGAAGAAAGAGGGGTAGTCTAATGTTTGGTAAGATTATTGGTTGGATAGACGACCGAATCCCAATGACACGTGTTTGGAATATGCACATTGCACAGTATCCAGCACCTAAAAACTTTAACTTCTGGTACTTTTTTGGCTCACTAGCCATGCTGGTACTAGTAAACCAAATTCTTACCGGTATTTGGTTAACGATGAACTTTGTGCCATCTGCTGAGGGCGCATTCGCCTCGGTTGAATACATCATGCGAGATGTAGAATATGGCTGGTTATTGCGTTACTTGCACTCAACAGGTGCTTCAGCGTTTTTCATCGTTGTATATATGCATATGTTCCGTGGCATGATCTACGGTTCTTACCAAAAGCCACGTGAATTACTGTGGTTATTCGGTATGTTTATTTTCTTGGCATTAATGGCTGAAGCGTTCATGGGGTACTTATTACCTTGGGGTCAAATGTCATTTTGGGGTGCGCAGGTAATCATTTCTCTATTCGGTGCAATTCCGGTTATTGGTGATGACTTAACACTTTGGATCCGTGGCGACTACGTAATATCGGGTGCAACGCTTAACCGCTTCTTTGCATTACATGTAATTGCACTCCCACTGGTTATCGTAATCTTAGTTTTCTTACACATTGTTGCATTGCATGAAGTGGGTTCAAATAACCCCGAAGGTATTGAAATTAAGCGTAAGAAAGGCTCTGTAGCTGAAGAAGATAAACCTAAATTTAAATTTCATGAGTATTACACTGACAAAAAAGATATTGTTGATGCAATACCGTTCCACCCTTACTACACAGTTAAAGATATTGTGGGTGTGGTTGGTTTCTTAATATTGTTCTGTTGGGTTGTGTTTTTTATGCCTGCGATGAATGGCTTCTTTTTAGAAGGTCCAAACTTCGAAGCAGCTAACCCTCTTAAAACACCAGAGCACATTTTCCCAGTTTGGTACTTTACGCCATTCTATGCAATCTTACGCGCAATCCCTGATAAGTTAATCGGTGTTGCAGCAATGGGTGCATCGATTGTTGTACTTGCGTTACTACCTTGGGTAGACCGTGGTAGAGTTAAATCGGTTCGTTACCGTTGTGGTTTCCATAAATGGAACATTGCAGGTTTTGTTGTTACTTTCGTTCTTTTAGGTTGGGTGGGTGCAACTCCACAAACAGACCTTAAGACGATAATTTCTCAAATCTGTACTGTGACTTACTTTATGTTCTTCGTACTGTTGTTTGTATACAGTAAGAACGAAAAAACTAAGCCATTGCCAGAGAGGTTAACGAAATGATGAAAAAGCTTATTATTGGTTTATTTGCTTTATCAGTAAACTTGTTGCCGAACATGGTTATGGCAGCGGGTCCATCGGTTCCTTTAATGGAAGCGAATAACGACCTTACTGATCAACCATCTTTACAGCGCGGTGCAAAGTTGTTCATGAACTACTGTCTTGGTTGTCACCAAATGCAGTATCAACGTTATGAACGTACTTTTCGCGATATTGGTATCCCAACAGAGGTTGGTTTAGAACAATTGATTTTTGACGGTTCTAAAGTCGGTAGCCATATTACTAACGCGATTACAAAAGATGATGCAGCAAAATGGTTTGGTGCGGCTCCGCCGGATTTAACGCTAATTGCTCGTGTAAAATCACCAGATTATATTTACACGTACTTAAAATCGTTTTATAAAGATGAATCTCGCCCGTTTGGTGTAAATAACATTGTTTTCCCATCTGTTGGTATGCCTCATGTTCTTCAAGAGCTGCAAGGTTTGCCAACGCCAATTACTGAAGAAGTAGAAGAGCATGGTCACACTGTGACTAAAGTTATTGCTACTGAAACAGATGGTACGGGTGAACTAAGCGTAGATGAATACGACCAAGCAGCTCGTGATTTAACGAACTTCCTTGAGTACGTGGGTGAACCTTCACGTCTTGAGTCGGAAGCATTAGGTATTAAGGTAATCGGATTTTTAATTATCCTGTTTATCTTGGCATTTATGCTTAAGAAAGAATACTGGAGAGATGTTCATTAAGTTTGAACATATTTAAAGGTAATTTTGCAATAGGGGCTTAAGCCCCTATTGCTGTTTTAGTGATTTAATGGAGGTAGGCATGGCCGTAGCTGCCAATAAGCGCCCTGTAATGACCCTTTTTTCTGGGGCTAACTGTATGTATAGCCACCAAGTACGAATTGTACTTGCGGAAAAAGGTGTAAGTGTAGATATTCATTTGGCTGAAAAAGACAACCTGCCAGAAGCACTTCACGAAATTAACCCTTACGGTACAGTGCCAACACTGATTGACCGTGAGCTTGGTTTATATCAGGCAAATATCATCATGGAATACCTTGATGAACGTTTTCCTCATCCTCCACTAATGCCTGTATACCCGGTAATGCGTGGTCGTAGCCGTTTAATGATGCACCGTATTGATACAGATTGGTACAGCCTAGCTGAAAAAATCATCAATAACGCATCTGATGCAGCTCAAGCTCGTAAAGAGTTAACAGAAGCATTACTAGCTGTAGCACCTATCTTTAGTGAAGCTCCTTACTTTATGAGTGAAGAGTTTAGCTTGGTAGATTGTTACTTAGCTCCACTACTGTGGCGTTTACCAGAGTTTGGTATTGAGCTTAATGGTGCTGGTTCTAAAGAGCTTAAAGAATACATGATCCGTTTATTTGAACGTGAGTCATTCCAAGCTTCTTTAACTGAAGCTGAGCGTGAGATTCGTTTATAATGACGCCTAATCGTCCTTATTTATTACGTGCTTTTTTTGATTGGATAGTTGATAACGAATGCACGCCACATCTAGTGGTAGACGCTGGGTTTGCTAATGTACAAGTGCCTACACAGTTTGTTCAAGACGGACAAATTGTTTTAAACATAAGTCCATCAGCAGTCACACAGTTTTCGTTAGACCTAACCCAACTTAGCTTTAACGCGCGCTTTGGTGGTCAGCCAATGCAAGTGTATGTGCCCTTAGGTGCAGTGCTGGCAATATATGCACGTGAAAATGGTGAAGGTACGGTCTTTACAGCAGACGAGTTTTTAGGGGACGAAGACGACTTTGCTCCAGAGCTTGAAAGTGTTGACTCATCAGCTGAATTTATTGATGAAGCACCACCAGAAAAGCCTGAAAAGAAAAAAGGCTCTCATTTACGTGTTATTAAATAATACATAAATGCCAAAAAAAACCGCTTATTAAGCGGTTTTTTTATGCCTGATACAAAAGCGAGCCGGTGTATGTAATTAGGCTATCTATCATTTTACAACTACATATATTCAAAAACTTTTATTACGCGTTCAACGCCAGATACATTACGTGCAATGTTTACTGCTTGATTAGATTCAGACTCAGAGACTAATCCCATTAAAAATACTTCACCGTTCTCAGTAACTACCTTAATATTATTGCTACTAATATTCTTTGCAGTGAGTAGCTGCGCTTTTACTTTTGAGGTTAACCATGAGTCGTGGGTTTGTGTGGTGATACCAATATTTGATCCAATACGGATTTGATTATGAATTTTACGAATACCAGCAACGTCTTCAATTGTACGTTGAGCTTCACCTTTCATTTCTTGATTTGCGACTTGACCAACTAATAAAACGATACCGTTTACGCTTACTGCATTGATATTAGAAAATTTCTCAAGGCGCTCTACCTCACTCAAGGCAATGCTGGCTTTTATCTCAATATTGTTATCATCAATTTGTGAGCCAATAGTGCGGCGATCGTTCGCTGCTGTTACTGCACTAGCTGTACCTGCAACAATAGCGGCCGCACAGCCTTGCAATAATACAACAGTACTTAAAACAATAAGGGAGCGTTTAAACATAGTTTTCATCCTGTGGAAAGAGGGTTAAATCAACAAGTTCGCTTAAACAGTGTAAGTTAACTAAATGCGATTCGATAATACGGCTAGGGCGCTTAGAAGGGGTTCTAATTTCAACGTCATTAGGGCCAAGTAAGCCAACTAATTCCCCTCCATCATCACCGACCATCACGATTACTTTCATATCTTTAGTAAGTGCAGCCTCTACAGCAGAAATAATATGTTTTTCGTTACCGTTTATAGCAAGTGCAAGAAGTAAATCCCCTTGCTGGGCAAAAGCACGAACTTGTCGCGCAAATGTATCGTGATCATCGCCTTGGTTATTTTGACCTAAATTTATATTTTCTTGAGACAAAGCTATCGCGGGGAGACACGGCCGCTCAGTTTCATAATGGTTAACAAGTACACCCGCAATATGTTGGGCTAGCATATGGCAATTTGCAGTGCCGCAACAAATGAGTTTATTACCGTTTATCAAGCTTTGTGCAATGGTAAATGCTGCTGATTCAAGTGCACTGGGTAATACTTCACCTGCAGCGATTTGTACTTGAATGCTCTCTGTAAAAATTTCTTTAATTGTATCTTGCATAGCCTACCAATAATTTATACTTAATCTTTATATGAACTTAAGCCTATATTGCCTAAGTATTTAAAATACGTTTTTAAGCCAGTTAATTTTGGGAGATGATTCTCCTGTAATGGCTACATAATCAATTCTAAGCGCTTCATTTGTTAAGTTTTTAGCGGCTAAGTAATGATAAATACTGCGTTTTAGTCTTGCCTGCTTCTGCGGGCTTAATGCATAATTAGCGCCGCCGCGCGCATTGTTTTTACGAAATTTAACTTCTACAAAAACAAGGGTGTCACCTTCTTTCATAATGACATCAAGCTCACCAAAGGGGCAGTAATAATTACGCTCAATGGGGGTTAATCCCTGAGATACCAAATATTTTTGCGCTTGGAGCTCATAATATTGACCTTTTTCACGGCTATTTTGCCACAGCTCTTTAAACCACGACATGTCGCCCCCTTTAATTACTTGTTTGTATTGTATTTGCTGATTGCATAAATAGTGGTATTGGGCGCTGCGTTTTTAACTGCACAGGTTTTATACGACGATTAGAATACTGCGCCCAATTTAATGTTCGCTCTATGTGCCCACTGCTGTTTATAGATAACTTACCGCTTAAACCACTAAATTCGTTGCCAGGCACAATACTTAGTTGCCTTATTTCTGGAAGTACTAATATTGCATCATACGCCATAGCAAATAAACGCTGGCTTATATCAACTTGTTCAGGCCATAAAGTGTCATATTGTGCTCGCAAGGTATGTAGTTTAACTTGTGAGTTAAGCATCCATGGGAGCTCAGTAAAATACAGTCCTTCTAGATCACCTTTATCTGTACGGTCAATTTGTTTGCTATGACTTTTAGAGCTGGCATAAAGTGGGATACGATCAGCAAATGTACTTACATTTACATCAAGGTAAGGTTTAATTAAACGGGTTTCTATTGCATCACCTAAAATGTAAATAACATCTATGTCACTACGCGATCGCGTTTCGTTCTCTACTTCTTGTTTAAAAAGTGCTTTTACAGTTTTTATACGCTCTTTAGACTTATCAACTTCTAGTAAGCTGGTAATTGTATTAGGCATGTCTTTTTTATCATTATACAGGCCAATCTGAGGTTTGGTTTCACTGTAGCGTTGCCACTGTAAATTAAAGTAGTCAATTAAACGTTGGCCATTTACATTATTAGGTGCAAGCAACATTGGTTTTTGGTAGCCCATGGCTAAAAAGTGTTCTAAAGCTTGTTCTACTTCGTGTTCAGGACTCAGTGCAAAGAAGTAATGCTGCAATGAAATACGCTCACCATCAAAGGTATTTAAATGCAGAGCCGGTATATTTATCAAGGTGTTAGCTGCTGTAAGTTTATCAATATTGGCTTTTAACAAAGGCCCAACAACAAAGTCGGGGTTTATTTCCTCAATTTTAGCTGCAAGTTCTTCAGTGTTTAGGTTTTCATCTAGAAACAGAGTTTCACTAATGTTTTGTTTATCAAGCGCAGCTAGAACACCGGCTTTGAGTGCATCGCCTAATCGCTCATTTGGCCCTGATTGTGGGAGCAGTATAACTAAACGTTCTATATTTATAGGGGAAAACTCTGTAAACAATTCATCTTGTTTAGGTAATACCGTTACCGCTGGGTGTCCAACATAGCGGCGTCGCCAGTTATTGATTGCTTGATCTAACTCAACACCGCTGCTTGTATATACTTGATGATATAAGGCAAGGTTAGCCCAACCTTGTTGAATTACTGAACCTCGGTTAAAGCGCTCTAA
Source organism: Pseudoalteromonas sp. S3431 (assembly GCF_000690035.1). Classification (NCBI taxonomy): domain Bacteria; kingdom Pseudomonadati; phylum Pseudomonadota; class Gammaproteobacteria; order Alteromonadales; family Pseudoalteromonadaceae; genus Pseudoalteromonas; species Pseudoalteromonas sp. S3431. The sequence continues at coordinate 30,160 of NZ_JJNY01000044.1, read as the reverse complement.
TGCATAAGATGACAGTTTTTTTAAGTTATCCCACAAGTTTTGATTAAGCTGTGGGATCTCAATATTATTCTTAGCTGCTGTCTCAGATGCCCTAAAGAAATAAGGGGCCGCTTTTTTAGGAAAATTTTGTGATGCGTAAATACTGGCAGTTAAAAACTGATGCCATGCAAAGTGCTCGGGTTGGGTTAGTTGCCCGTCTAGCGATTGTAGAATAACCAAGGCTTGAGCATTTTTATCCTGTTTTTTTTGCGAAAACGCAATATAAAGACGGTTTTGAATTTGATCAACACTGGCTGTTAATTCAAGGTCGCTACCTATTTTTTCTAGTAGCGGCCAGTTTTGCTCTGTAATAGCTGCATCTCTTGCGCTATACAACAATTGTATTTTATCAGCCCCTTGACGATTTTGAGCCAATTGATAGATAGATTGTGCGCTGGTAGCTTGATTTTTTAATGCATTTGCACTGTTACTGAAGTTATCACTGTTTTTAGTTGGTTTTTCGGTTGTGCTGCACGCCGATAACCCTGACAATATAATTAATAGACTAACTAGTTTAAGTCGCACAATGATTTCCCAATACGTTAACGCGATTTGCTTATATTACTGACTGACGCAGGAGACCTCAATGTTAAATGAGGAGAATTCACAGAAAATTGGCACTCTTTACATTGTAGCCACCCCAATTGGCAATTATGACGACTTAAGTCATCGTGCAATCGCGACATTATCGCAGGTTGACTTAATAGCTGCTGAAGATACTCGCCATACCGGCAAGCTACTTAGCCACTTTGGTATCAAGGCTAAAACATTCGCATTACACGACCACAACGAAAAGCAAAAAGCACAACAAATTATTGATCAACTTAATCAAGGTTTAAATATTGCTTTAGTATCTGACGCTGGTACACCACTAATTAGTGATCCAGGCTACGCGGTTGTAAACTTATGCCGTGAGCAAGGCGCGCATGTTACACCTATACCTGGTGCGTGTGCTGCTATTACCGCTGTATGTTGTTCTGGTTTACCCACTGACCGCTTTCAGTTTTTAGGCTTTACGCCAGCTAAAAGCAAAGCTCGGCAAGACTTTTTTACCGAAGCTGTTAACTCAGGTATCACCAGCATAATGTACGAAAGTACGCACCGTATTATGGCAAGCCTTGATGATTTAGCCCAAGCACTTGGCGACGATCAACACGTTGTGTTTGCTAAAGAGCTAACCAAAACCTTTGAAACATTTTTTAATGGTAGTGTAAGTGAGCTTAAACAGTTTTTAACAGATGATCCTACCAAGCAGCGCGGCGAAATAGTGCTGATGCTTGCGGGCAAACCAAAGCAAATAGACGATGTTCCGCCTGAAGCGCGCAAAATGTTGGCACTTCTTGAGAGTGAAATGCCAATGAAAAAAGCCTGTGGCGTGGTTGCTGAATACTTTGGAATGAAGAAAAACGCTTTATACAAAACAATTATTGAAGAAAAAGAGTAAATTTTACTGCGCTTGGTATTAGCCTCATGTATACTGCGCGCCGAGTCAGCCAAGATGATCGCTGCCTGTGACGAAAATGATCAGGGGGAGGAAAGTCCGGGCTCCATAGGGCAGAGTGCCAGCTAACGGCTGGGGGGCGTGAGCCCACGACAAGTGCAGCAGAGAGGAGACCGCCAATCTTCGGGTTGGTAAGGGTGAAAGGGTGCGGTAAGAGCGCACCGGGCCGCTAGTAATAGTCGGTTGCAAGGTAAACTCCACTCGGAGCAAGACCAAATAGGGTTCTATCATTTTAAATAATGAACGCGTGGCCCACGTGAGAACCGGGTAGGTTGCTTGAGCCATAGAGCGATTTATGGCCTAGACGAATGATTATCACTTTCTTCGGAAAGGACAAAACCCGGCTTACCGGCTGACTCACTCATTCAATAAAAAAGCCCGCAGTTAACGCTGCGGGCTTTTTTGTGTTTACAGGTAATTTGACTCCAGTTCATATTTTATTATCAATAATTTCCTATTTATAAATTAACTTCCTATACTTTATGGCTATAAATATCTTATGCTAAATGATATCTATTTATATTTGTTTTTCCGTTAAAATACGACAAATTACCGATACCTTGATGTACCTTCTGTGGGTACTGTTGGTTTTTAAATCAACAGTAACAGGTGAAATATGAAGTTTCGTTTGAGTTTAGGCTCTAAATTAGGGGCTGTATTTGTGGCCTCATTAGGTTTCATGAATGCATCAATTGCAGCTACAACGGCTACAATTGATTTTAAAACAAAAAAATATATCGGGGGTATCTCAGAGCTTGACCGCTCAAAATATTTTAATATACATGGAATAAGCTCTACAAATAACATGACGATTGCCGAGTTAGATTTTATTAAGAATGAGCTACATGCTGATTACGGACGAATTTTTTGGAGCCCTTTTTCAGCCCATAAAGGGGGGGCGCCTTATCCAAGCCAAGCAGATATTATTTCAAGTGGGAAAAGAAATATAGCTAATACAAAAAACTCTAATAAATTTCCTTATTTTTCTAATAATTATGTTGTCACAGATCACCCTCGAAATACGATGTCAGGAACACAGGATCCTGTTCTAGCCGCAACTTGGGCTGCAAATTACTTTAAACATAATTACGATGATATCACTCGCCCTGCTTTTTATGAGCCTATGAATGAACCTTTTGTTCATGCTGGAGATTTTGGTAACGACCAAGAAGCTGTTCGGACACATATGACTAATATTTTTAAAGAAATTGGTAAGAGGTTTGATCAAGAAGGAATTTCAACAAAAGTAATTGGTTATTCAAGTGCTTGGCCATCAATGGAGTTATGGGATTTTAATCATTTCAATGGACGAATGAAAAATTTCATGGACAAAGCAGGCCCTTATATGGATGGGTTTTCTATACATCCGTATGATGGTGTGAATGTAACAGGGGCTAGTAATGAACGTTCAGGTAGTAATGTTGAGTCATTATTAGATTTACTCGAAACTTATAGTCATTTTAAATGGAATACAGTTAAACCTATTGCGATTACTGAATACGGTGGAATAGAAAAAGGCTTTGGTGAAAGATATTCAGATATTCGTTCTGCCCAGTCACTATTGTCACAAAATAAAATGATTATGCAATTTTTTGATAGACAAGATCGCCTTCTTACAACCATTCCTTTTAACACGATGAAGAGCAGCTGGCATTACAATGCAGGGAATAACTGGAACCCATATGGAGCTGATCTACTTCGTCCTGATATAAATAGCATTGTGAATGGTAAGCCTACAAAATTTTTGTGGACAAAAAGAGCTGACTTTTATCGTTTATGGTCTGATGTAAAAGGTAATCGTGTAAAAGTAACGACTACAAATCCAGACATCCAGGTAAATGCTTTTGTAAACGGAAAAAAGGCATACGTTGCTTTAAATACCCTCTCCGATTCTTGGGAATCCGTCGATTTAGATTTTGTGAATAGCTTAGGTAATATCACTAAAGTAAAGCAAAAGCACTTAGTTGTTCGAAGTAATAAAAACCCTACTTACTCAGAAGGTTATGTTCCTTCGCCAATTAACTTCGCTATGGAACCTGGTAGTACTGTGGTGTGGGAATACACTTTTGAAGAACCAATATATTTTGAGGGTGAACAACAAGTCAATCAGTATTACGCAGCAGAACATTTAGTGCCTATTTTAGCTGATACTAGTCATACATTTTCGTTTAACGGTGTAAATGTAAAAGCGGGGGAATCGGTTATCAGAATGAGCCTAGGTCGTAATCACGGTGCATCTTTACAGCCTATCGTTAAAGTAAATGGCGTTGAAGTAAATGTAAATCAGAATTGGAAGGGAGGAGAGCAGTCGTCTAGGGGATCGTTTTTCGGTGTGATCGAAGTACCTGTAGAAAACGCTCTATTATCTGAAAATAATACAGTGAGTGTTACCTTTTCGGATAAAGGCGGAAGAATCGCCTCTATGGTATTACAAGTAAATAATGAATCTAGTGAAACCGTAGCTGATGAAACTGCAAAATTTGCTTATGCTATTAACAGTCTCCCAAGTGCAAGTAGCTACGATATTGCTGTAGATTATAGTGTTAGTAAAAAAAGAGACTTAGTCTTAGAGCTATGGAAAAATAATGTATGGGTTTCACAAAAAAAGATTACTGTTGCGGCTGGTAGTTCACAAGCTGTGTTTACTATCGATACAGTTACACCAACAGTAGAAGGGGAAACAGGCTATGCATTCAAATTAAGTGTTAGGCCTGAAGGTGGTGATTGGAAAACTGCCCTAGAATATAAAGTGATATCAAATATTTCAATTGAGAATAATGTAATTCCATCGGCAGATAATTTTATTTTTAGTGAGGTGGTGACAAGGCTTGAAAGTAAGTTAGCACATATCTTTACGGTTGATTACGCAGCTACTGAAGAACGAGATGTCGTAGTTGAGATTTGGCAGAAAGATCAGTGGTTAGCGCAAGGCCGAGTGAGAGTTGGGCCCAAAACTGATAAAGTTGATGTAAAGGTCGTGCTGAGTACTCCACCTGTAATCGGAACAGAAGGCTATATTTTAAAAGGCTCAATTCGCCCTGTAGATGGAGATTGGAGAACAAATTTAGTGGCAACTAGTCAAGTTGGCATTTCAGTTGCTGGTGTTGTCCCCCCTAAAGGGAATGTGTCACTTGTATCTAAAAGCAGTAATAAGTGTTTAGATGTTGAAAAAGGTAAGCAAGAAGATGGAGTGAAGCTTCAGCAATACACATGTTCAGATAATAATACTAACCAACTCTTTTTGTTTGAAAAACGCTTGAATGGTTATTGGGGGATTAGGAATGTTTCAACGAACAAGTGTATAGATAAAACATCTTCGATTCAAAGTGGAGCACTTATCCATCAGTGGTCCTGCGATAAGTCAAATGATAACCAAGCATTTAAGCTCTTAGCTGAAGCAGGTGGTTATTTTCAACTACAAAATAAGCACAGTGAAAAGTGTATTGATATTTTAGGTGGAATTGATGGCATCAATAATGCCGTACAAATAACACAGTCTATATGTTCACAGAGTAACTCTCAGAGGTTTAGTTTCTAAAGTGATTAATTTTAAAGCTCAGAGTAAACTCTGGGCTTTATGTGCATTGAATAATAAAAAAATTAGATCCAGTAACATATTTTGCGTAACTGATAAGTAAAGAAAGCTATTTAAACTATCTCGAGTTCAATCATAAAGCTCTTCAATATCGTTTTTTAATTATTATATAGATAATGTTTTTATTTATGTCACTTCACGGGAGCGCGATCCAACACACTTCTAAATTCGAAAAGTAACCATTTAGACTACTGGTATTGTTGGTTTTTTGATGAAATATATAACTAAATACTTTTAAAGTTCATCATTTAACGTGGTCCCACCACTTATTTTAATTGGGTAACTTATATCGACTTTTACTACTTTTTATTCCAGCTGGCAATTTTTGTGGGATGTTTGAAAAGCTTTTGACTAATATAACCTGAACTCTGGATAATAAACCTATCTCGAACAGCTCTTTTGAGCGCTAACTATGTTGAATTTACTTGCAATAGGCCAGCTATTGACGCGTAAATTCGCCTTGTTTTCACTGAAAACCTCTGGCTAGAGAAAATAAATTTAAATATCAATATAATTCAATATGTTAGTAAATCTATTAACCAGAGTTCAGGCTAATATAACAGTTGAAGATAATCATTTACTTAAGCTGACCAAAGAGTCGTGTATTGTATAGCAGTACTTGGATGTAAAGCGTGGGGGAGTAATACAGCATAAATTGCGTAGTTAATATCATGCGCCAACATAAACTCAAAGCATCAGTTTTGTTCTAGTACATAATCAATCGAGGCTGAGTTACATAACTTCCGTGAGGACGTATGAAGACAAAAAAACGGCTCTTGAGAGCCGCTTTTTTAGTAAAAGAAGAATTAACAATTAGTTTCTTCAGCGTTTACGCCTTCTTTAACATTTTCACATGCATCTTCTACTTTGTTTTGCACGTCAGTTACTGCTTCGTCAATACGTTCACCTGCGTCTTCAGCATGATTGTCTTCACAACCCATGATGAAAAAACTTGCGAATAGACCGATTAGTGCTGCTTTTACAGTTGTTGAATTCATAATGTAATTCCTTGTAAGTGTTGATTAAGTATAAGTGTTTGTTAGTCCGATGGATTATCTACCTGGGCGATTTACCACGTAGTGCACCTGAAACTAATGAAATCACTAAAAGTACTAGAAAGATAAAAAATATAATTTTTGCTATACCAGCTGCGGCACCTGCGATGCCACCAAAACCTAACACTGCAGCGATTAAAGCAATAACTAAAAATGTGATTGTCCAGCGTAACATTGTTTTCTCCTTGGTTTATAAATTTTGCTCACAATAACTAATGCCAGTTACATGCCAAAGTGTATTGTTGTTTAATATCATGTGTTTATGTTTTTTTGTGTGTTTTGGGCAATTAGTTGATTAGTAACTTTTACGCTTTGCTATGTAAGTTATTCACACCGTTACACATTGCTTGTAAATATTCACTAAATACATTTATTTTGGTAAGACCAATTAACAATTGTTCCTTTGTTTTTGTGTTTCATATGATTTTTCATGTTTTTCTTATTTAACCGGATAGTTAATTAACAACTTATATATAACTATTAGCTATAGTCATTATTTCCTGTAACTATTGTAGGCTGCGTGATTGCAGGGTTCTGGTATGTAAATTAGTTGAGTTTTATGTTGATTATAGTTTAATTGGTTTTACCAATTTACAAGAAGTAGACAAAATAATTAGTTTTGTTATTATCCAGTGAATAAATATTTAATTAAATCGATTTTTTATTTTCGATATGGGTTTCAAGGGGGAGAAAAATGGATATAGGTGCTCTACTCACAACGGCTGGTAGCTTAATGCTTACTGGTATGGTTGGGGTGTTTGTATTTCTGTCGATATTAATTGGTGCAGTAACGCTTATGTCTAATTTGGTGACGCGCTATAGCGAACCAGAAGCATCACCAGCTAAATCACCGTCTTTTAAATCTCAAGGTGTGCCTAATGAGCACATCGCTGCTATTAGTGCTGCCATTGCTCAGTACAAATCAAATAATAAATAAGGGGCACACACATGGCTAAATTAAAATTAACAGAATTGGTATTACGCGATGCGCACCAATCATTGCTCGCAACACGTATGCGTTTAGACGATATGCTACCGATTGCTAGCAAGTTAGATGATGCAGGTTATTGGTCTATTGAATCGTGGGGCGGTGCTACATTTGATTCGTGTATTCGTTATTTAGGCGAAGATCCGTGGGAGCGTATTCGTGCGCTTAAAAAAGCGATGCCTAATACTAAACAGCAAATGCTATTACGCGGTCAAAACCTATTAGGCTACCGCCATTACGCTGATGACGTAGTTGAAAAATTTGTAGAACGCGCACATAAAAATGGCGTTGACGTATTTCGTATATTTGATGCAATGAATGATGTACGTAACCTAGAAACAGCGATTAAAGCGGCTATAAAAGTAGGCGCGCACGCTCAAGGTACTATTTCGTACACAGTTAGCCCAGTTCATACACTTGATATGTGGCTGACTCTTGCTAAGCAATTAGAAGATTTAGGCTGTCATTCAATTTGTATTAAAGATATGGCGGGCTTATTAAAGCCTTACGATGCTGAAAAACTAATTAAAGCACTTAAAGAAACCGTATCTGTTCCTATTGCTATGCAGTGCCACGCTACAACAGGTTTAAGTACTGCTACTTACCAAAAAGCGATTGATGCAGGCATTGATATGCTCGATACCGCTATTTCATCAATGAGTATGACATATGGACATTCTGCAACTGAAACTATTGTATCGATAGTTGAAGGGACTGAGCGTGATACTGAGCTTGATTTAAACCACCTAGAAGAAATTGCTGCTTACTTTAGAGATGTGCGTAAAAAATATGCGGCATTTGAAGGTAGCTTAAAAGGGGTTGATGGGCGTATTTTACTAGCTCAAGTACCTGGTGGCATGCTTACAAACATGGAAAACCAACTTAAAGAGCAAGGCGCAGCCGATAAGCTTAATGAGGTTTTACTTGAGATCCCACGTGTACGTGAAGATCTTGGTTTTTTACCTTTAGTAACACCAACGTCGCAAATTGTTGGCACTCAAGCGGTACTTAATGTGCTAACAGGTGAGCGTTATAAAACAATTACTAAAGAAACTGCTGGCGTATTAAAAGGTGAATATGGCTTAACACCAGCACCAATGAATAAAGAGCTACAAGAGCGTGTGCTTGATGGAGCAGAAGTTATTACTTGTCGCCCTGCAGATAATATTGCACCAGAACTTGCAACGCTTGAAGCTGAGTTATTAAAAGAAGCGCAAGAGCAAGGCTTAACACTGGCTGATGACCAAATTGATGACGTACTAACTTATGCATTATTCCCACAAGTTGGTTTGAAGTTTATTAAAAACCGCAACAACCCAGATGCATTTGAGCCAGTCCCTTCTGTTGAAGATAAAAGCGGTAAAGCACCTTCTAAATCAGCTTCAAATAATAACAAAGTGAAGGCTGAGCAGTACAGCGTAAAAGTAGATGGTAAAGTTTATGACGTAGTAGTGGCGAAAGGTGGTGAACTTAAGGAAGTAACATTAAAAGACTCTGAGCACATTCCTCAATCTGCTTCGGTTGCATCAGGTGAAACACTTAACGCGCCTCTAGCCGGTAATATTTTTAAGATTAAGGTAAAAGCTGGGCAAGTTGTTAACGAAGGTGATGTAGTGATTATTATGGAAGCTATGAAAATGGAAACTGAAATACGCGCTACGCATACCGGAACAATTGCTGAAGTGTTAGTTAGTGAAGGCGATGCTGTAACTACCGGCGACGCTATGATTGCATTAGCTTAGGAGTAAATAGAGGATGGACGGTATTTTAAACCTCTGGAATGCGACAGGCATTGCTAACTTTACAATCCCATCGTTAATAATGATTGCGGTAGGGTGTTTATTACTGTTTTTAGCGATAGCTAAAGGCTTTGAACCATTATTATTACTACCTATTGGTTTTGGTGCAATTTTAACAAATGTACCAGTGGCAGGTTTGTCAGACCCAGGTGGGCTTTTGTACTACGTTTATTATGTGGGTATTGATACGGGGATTTTTCCGCTGTTGATATTTATGGGAGTGGGGGCGCTGACTGACTTTAGCGCGCTTATTGCAAACCCACGTATGTTGTTATTAGGTGCGGCTGCACAGTTTGGTATTTTTGCTACATTGTTTGGCGCTATATTACTTAACTATGTACCAGGTTTTGAGTTTACCTTACAAGATGCCTCAGCTATTGCCATTATAGGTGGTGCCGATGGGCCAACGGCAATATTTTTAGCATCAAAACTGGCACCTGATTTACTAGGCGCAATAGCGGTAGCTGCATATTCATACATGGCACTTGTGCCAATTATTCAGCCGCCAATTATGCGTGCGTTAACGACACCAGAAGAGCGCCAAATTAAGATGCCTGAATTACGTAAGGTATCTAAAAAGGAAAAGATTATTTTCCCCCTTATGGTACTTAGTTTAACGGCAATGTTTTTACCGGCTGCTATACCGCTTGTAGGTATGTTTTGTTTAGGTAACTTAATGCGGGAGTCGGGTGTTGTTGATAGATTAAGTAACAGTGCCCAAAACGAAATCATCAATGTTACAACTATATTTTTAGGCTTAGCTGTAGGGTCTAAATTAGCAGCAGATAAGTTTTTAACTGTTGAGACGATTGGTATTTTAGTGCTTGGCGCACTGGCTTTTGCAATTGGTACGGCATCTGGCGTATTTATGGCAAAAGGACTTAATCGAATATCTAAAACGCCTATAAATCCATTAATTGGGGCGGCAGGTGTATCGGCTGTGCCAATGGCGGCACGAGTAGTTAATAAAGTGGGCCTTGAAAGTAACCCACATAACTTTTTACTTATGCATGCAATGGGACCAAACGTAGCAGGTGTACTTGGTAGTGCCGTTGCTGCGGGTATTTTATTAGCGCTTGTTGGCTAATAATTAACGTGGTAGTTAATAAATGATTTAGCGCAGTTTACTGCGCTTTTTTTTGCTTTTATTTCTCGTCGTTAATAGTTTCTTGTTTCTGTATTTTTGTTTAAAGTGGATGTTCTTCGCAATTTTAAGGATAGTCATAATGCTCCACACACCTTTAGCAAAATATTTACCTAATGTTAGTAAGCTTGTATTTGGATGTATGGGTCTGGGCGGCGGTTGGAATAAAGACGCAATCACTGACGCACATGTTAAGCAAGCTCATGAATGTATAGATAACGCCATTGAAAGTGGTATTAACTTTTTTGACCATGCTGATATTTATACCTTTGGTAAGGCCGAGCAAGTATTTGGTAAAGCGCTAAGTGAGCGAGCAGAGCTTAGAGAACATATATATATTCAATCTAAGTGTGGGATTCGATTTGAAGATGACTTAGGGCCGAAGCGTTATGATTTTTCAGCTAAATGGATTGAGCAATCAGTCGAAGCGTCCTTAAAGCGATTAAACACAGAGTACTTAGATGTACTTATGTTGCACCGCCCTGATCCACTCATGGAAGTTGATGAAATTGCACGTGTATTTAGTTGTTTAAAAGAAAGTGGCAAAGTACGCAATTTTGCAGTATCTAATATGCAGCAGCACCAAATGAACTTTTTACAACATGCGCTCGACATGCCAATTGTTGCCAATCAAATAGAAGCGAGCCTGCAAAAACATCAGTTTGTTGATGAAGGCATATATGCCGGTAACAGTGACGGTAAAGATCTCAATTTTACACCAGGCAGTATTGAGTATTGTCGCCATTTTGAAATCCAAATTCAAAGCTGGGGCAGTTTATGCCAAGGTTTGTACACTGGTAGTGATTTATCAAATGCATCGCAGGCCGATATAAACACCAGTATTTTAGTTAATAAGCTGGCAGCACTTTATGGTACTTCTGCTGAGGCAATTGTACTTGCATGGTTGCTTCGCCATCCCGCATCGATCCAACCAATTATTGGGACGACTAACGCTAAGCGAATTAAAGCCTCTTGTGATGCTGTAAATGTAGAGCTAACTCGTGAGCATTGGTATGCACTTTATGTGAGCGCTAAAGGGCATGAGCTACCATAAGTAGGGCACTGATATGAATATATTCGTTATTTTAATTGGTTTGTTTGTAGCACTTGCTGTGCTTATTCCGTTACTTGAAAAGTATCAAACTAAAATAGGGCTCAACGGCGCAACCAAATACAGTAAATATATTTGGCCATTAGTGATGGTGTCTTTAGTTATTCAGCTCATATATGTACTAATGTACTAATGGTTTATAGCGTATACAAAAAAGCCTTTGCAGGTTAACCCCGCAAAGGCTTTTTTAATGTTTATTAATAAACTTTATTTAAGTGCTAACTGTAGCTCGCGATTGCGCTCAAGCTGGGCAATAAAGTTATCAGCAATAGGTTTAAACTTGGCAAGTTCTGAGCGAGGTAATGGCTCTGACTTAGGAAGTTTTACAGTTTTAGGGTTACGGTGAACGCCATTTACTAAAAATTCATAGTGTAAATGTGCACCAGTAACACGACCTGTAGAACCTACAGTACCAATTTTTTGGCCCTGTTTAACTTTTTGGCCCGTTTTAACTAGCTTCTTATTTAGGTGTAAGTACTTAGTTACATATTGCGTACCATGGCTAATAAATACGTAGTTACCGTTGTACTTGCTGTAACCCGCTTTAATTACTTTACCGTTACCAGATGCAACAACTGGTGTACCGGTGCGTGCTGCAAAGTCGATACCACGGTGCGCTCTAACTTGCCCAGTAACAGGGTGTAAGCGGCGAGGATTAAAGCTCGAACTAATATACTTAAAGCTTACAGGTGCACGTAAAAATGCTTTTTTCATGCTACGCCCTTCAGGCGTATAAAAATTGCCGTCGGTATGGCGAATAGCAGCAAAACGTTGACCCTGATTAATAAATTCAGCTGCAATAATCTTACCGGTACCAATAAACTCGCCATCAACATAGTGAGACTCGTAAATTAAGCCAAATACATCACCTTTGCGAATGTCGTTTGCAAAATCAACATCCCAACCAAATATGTCAGCAAAGTTCATTATTTGGCGTTCGCTTAAACCTGCTGCAATTGCTGAAGTCCAAAAGTTGTTAGATATTTCGCCGCCAGCGGTTTTGGTTAGCGTTTCAATTTCTTTGCTATCAATAGCTGTATCGTAGTTACCTTCTTCGTTTAAGGTAACAAATAAAGTATCTGTTTTTGAAATTACATAGCGCAGTTGAGCTAAAGAGCCATCTTCAGCTGTCGCAAAACTAAGTATTTCACCTGGGTGAATTTTAGTCAGTTTTCGAGTCTCTGCATTAGTGTTAATTAGTTTATGAAGCGTTTGAGCCGAAAAACCAGCACGCTTAAAGATAATTGCTAAATTGTCGCCATTTTTAACTTTATGATCGACAAAGTCGTATTCTGGTAACTTTTCTGCTGCTTGCTCTGAATTTAACTCAGTTAATTTTTCGTTGTTATCAACTTTAACTTGTAACTCATAGCGCTTACCAATCTCTAGTGCATTTACACTATTATCTTTAGATGCAGTTGCTTTTTCAGAAGGAAGAAAGAGCAAGCCGGCAATAGCAGAAACCAAACCTAGAATAAGCAATTTGTGTTTTTTGGGGAGGGTGTTAACCACGTGAACCATAACGTGCCTTTTTCTGCTGTCAAGATAATAAATACATAATATTGCAGGATATACCTAATAATGTGCGAATACTAGTGTTTTGTAGATTTAAACTAACGCTGAATTGCGCTAGAATCGAGGTTTGAAGACCTTTTTTAACTGCTTCGTTAACTCAGACTATACGTATTATGTTTAGTTGCATTAATCACTTAAAAAGTTATTTTAATTAGGTAAAATTTGTTATGTTAGTTACATATATAATCTTGGTTTAAACCTGTATTAAATCGAGATAACGCAACTAGCTAGTCGCCTCTTTCGTTGGCAGAATTTTGGAGTAATACACAGTGGATTTACAAACCGCTCTTGCAGAGATAAAACGCGGTGCAGAAGAAATATTAATTGAAGACGAATTAGTTGAAAAACTAAAGACGGGTAAAAAGCTAAAAATAAAAGCGGGTTTTGATCCAACAGCACCCGATTTGCATTTAGGGCACACTGTACTAATTAATAAAATGAAAACCTTTCAAGATCTTGGTCATGAGGTTATTTTCTTAATTGGTGATTTTACAGGCATGATTGGTGACCCAACAGGCAAAAATGTAACGCGTAAACCACTTACTCGTGAAGATGTACTGGCTAATGCTGAAACGTATAAAGAGCAAGTATTTAAAATACTTGATCCAGCAAAAACAACAGTTGCGTTTAACTCTACTTGGATGGAAAAGTTAGGCGCTGCAGGTATGATAAAACTTGCTGCTAATCAAACCGTTGCGCGTATGCTTGAGCGTGATGATTTTAAAAAGCGTTACGGTAGCGGTCAGCCAATTGCGATTCATGAATTTTTATATCCACTTGTACAAGGTTGGGATTCGGTTGCACTAGAGTCTGACGTTGAACTGGGTGGTACTGATCAGCGCTTTAACTTGTTAATGGGCCGTGAGCTACAAAAAGTAGAGGGTCAAAAACCGCAAACAGTATTAATGATGCCATTACTTGAAGGCACTGACGGCGTTCAAAAAATGTCTAAGTCGCTTGGTAATTATATTGGTATTACTGATGCGCCAAACGATATGTTTGGTAAAATAATGTCAATTAGTGATGTGCTAATGTGGCGTTATTACGATTTATTGAGCGCGCTTTCTATTGAGGAAATTGCAGCTCAAAAAGAACGTGTTGAACAAGGTACTAACCCGCGCGATATTAAAATTGAGCTCGCAAAAGAGTTAATAGCGCGTTTTCATAGTGAAGAAGATGCACAAGCTGCTCATAATGATTTTATTCAACGCTTTCAGAAAAAAGCGCTGCCAGATGAAATCCCTGAGCTGACAGTAACAATTGCCGAAGATGCTATTTTAATTGCTAACTTGCTTAAAGAAGCAAACTTAGTCGTAAGTACATCAGAAGCAATGCGTATGATTAAGCAAGGTGCAGTTAAACTTAACGGTGAAGATAAAATCACCGATACCAAACTTGAAATAGCAAAAGGCACAACGGCTATTTACCAAGTAGGTAAACGTAAGTTTGCAAACATCACTGTAGCTTAAACACAGTTTAAAAACGTAAAAACCAGCCTCGGCTGGTTTTTTTTGGCTCGTATTTTAAGCCCTTTAAATCACTTTTAATATTTCTATGCTGACTATCACTAACAACCAAAATACACGTGCCTGATTCAGTCTATTAATTATTACGGGTACATCATTGGGTGTGGGTAATCTATCAGTACCAATACGCATTTTATTAAAGCGAGTTCCAAAATAAACAGCTGGTCCGCCTAGTTGTACCCCAATAGATGCAGAACATGTACTGAGTAGCCAGCCCGTATTTGTTTGATAAAAGTGCCGGCCATAATGCTTTATATAATGCATGCTTTGTTTGCTTGCTCTACTCGCTGCAATAGTTAAAGCGAGTAAGCGCATAGGAATAAACTCAATGATAAACAAACTTACTTTAAGTGGCTTTAAAAACGGGCTGTTAGGAGAGATATCTCCACGCCATGCTTGCAGTATTAAGGTAAGTAGTCGATAAGCAAGGGCGGCAATGGGGCCAAAAGCTAAAAATATAAATATAACTACGAAATAGTATCGAGCAGTGCGCAGTATTAAACTCTCTATTAATGCTTTGATAATACCAGCAGATGAAAGTCTGTTTACTTCACGGGCAAGCAGTGGTTTTAGTAATTCGCGTGCTGTCGATTTTTGATTTTGTTTAGTTAGTTTTGCAATACGCAGCGCTTTTTTATCAATACTTTTACTTTCGAGGCATAAATATAAAATAAGACCTGCGAGTAATTCAGGGTAAAAAGCAAACTCGAGTAGTAACACTACAATAATGAGAATAACACTTAAAATAAGTGAGCTTGCGAGTATAGCTGCCAAATATTGATAGCTTTTAGGTTCTTTGCTTTTGTATATACGTTTGCCAATAGCACTAAAAACAGCATTTAACGCTGTATTGGGGTGATACCAACTAACAAGAGGAATAAAGCGCTCAGCAAAGAGCGCTATAATAAAGGCAATAAAGTCCAAATGGTTCTGAACAATATTGCTAAGCATTTACAGAGATACTGCCGTTAGCTTTTCTAAAAGTGCGACAACCATTTTAGATGAATTGATTGATGCTGTTTCTAGGTATTCTTCAAATGACTGCGGTGATTCTTTTCCTGCAATATCAGACATCGAACGAATAACCACAAATGGTGTATTAAGCGTAAAACACGTTTGTGCAATTGAAGCGCCTTCCATTTCAACAGCAAGCATTGTAGGAAAATCGCTGCGTGCTTTATCAATGCGTACAGGGTCACACATAAATGTGTCGCCAGTACAAATTAAGCCCACTAATGTTTTAACATCACTAATTTTTGCGATTGTTTGCTCTGCTGCTTCAACCAATTTAGGGTGAGCTGCAAAGCCTGCTGGCATTTGTGGTACTTGGCCAATCTCATAACCAAAAGCAGTGACGTCTACATCATGGTGACGTACTTCTGACGAAATGACTACGTCGCCAACACTTAGCGATGGATCGAATCCACCGGCTGAGCCTGTGTTAATTACACAGTCAGGTTTAAAGTTATCGATAAGTAAGGTGGTTGCAATAGTTGATGCCACTTTACCAATACCAGATTGAACAAGTGTTACTGTGTTGCCAGCTAGTTCGCCAGTATAAAAAGTGAAACCTGCTTTAGTTAAAATTTGTGGATTTTGCATAGCTTCGCGTAAAATTTTAACTTCTGGCTCCATTGCGCCAATAATACCAACATTCATAATGTTTAATTCCTGAGTTTGAATGACTTGATTATACGTGAAGTTAGCCATAAAAAACAAAAAAGCGAGCAGTTTTCACGGCTCGCTTAAAATACTTTTAGAAACGTGTTTAGCTCAGAGTATTACTAAATTTCAGCTAAAGCTGTTGTTTGTGCCTTTGCTTGAGAAGGTGATAGTACTGCCGGTTTATGAACACGATTACGAATTGGGCGTTTTGCTTGAGAGGCGCCAGGTTTACCAATTTTATACATAATAGCATCGCGTACTTCAGAAGGGCGGTATCCCGACTTTACTTTCATTCGAATATGAGGAATACCTGCTGCTTCAAGTGCACCATTAACAAACCAATCACGCTGTGCTTTGTGGCCATCTTTATTTGCGTTATTAACTAAATCAACTGCGGCTACAATAGTCATTTTATCTTTATCGATTAATACAAAATCAAGTTGTTTATTTTTTGCTTTAGCAATTGCTGCACGTTTAGATTTAGGTGATAAGCCTTCTTTACAATCAATTACATCGACTAATTTTACGCGGCTTACAATTTTGTATTGATCGCCAACAGCACGTTCTAATAAACTTAAAAAGGCACTCTCTACTTGTGTAAATACGCTCTGCTTGCGAGTAAATGGATACGGATTCCCACCATCGTCACTAAATTTTGATACAACAACAGACGCACCCACAACTAATACTAAAATAGATAATAAAGCGAATTCCATACGGTAACCTCATAACAAAAAATTGACACTGCATAACTAAAGCAATTAGTGTGCCTAAATAATGTGTATTAAGGTTTTATTGTTATCGCGTTTTTATGCTTTATTCAGTTTATGGTTAAGCTTGATAACCGTTAGTGAGCCCTTTAACTGCAATAGCAACTGCATCATGGGCATGGAGTGATTCATAATGGTTTATTTGTAGCCAATAATCTGCGTAATTATTATGTTCAAGTAATGCTTTTATTTTACGTGCAGCATCTTCGCAAAACATTAAGTTTTGACCATTCAAACGAGCAAACTCCTGTTCATCTTCGCGCTTAACTGCGGCTTGAACAGGTGTTTTTAGTTCCTCCTCAAGCATGTTTATTAAATTTACGACGTCAAATTCATCAGTTTTGCTATTAAGTTTTACTTTTACATTAGCAATAGAGCGTTGTGAGTGAGGGGTGGCAACAATACCTTGCGTTGTACCAAGCCACTCATGTACGTCTTTCTGGCTCAGTGTTTCTTGATTAAACTTCTCACTAAATGCATTTTGTATCAGCTGACGAGCAAGCGCCGCTGAACAGGGACAGGTTGAAGAATAAGTAACGTCGACTGTTAGCTCATAATGAATATTGTTATTTTCAAGTGTACTAGTGAGCGTAATTGGATAGCTTTTCCAACCTGTTTTACCACTTAGTAGTGATTTACGGCGTAATGGTAGTTCAAATTTAAATTCAATTTGTGCTTTATCGCTCAGGCCTTCGTGACTAGTAATAAATGTATCGAGTGCTTGCGCTATAGTTTGAGGGTTAACTTGCTGCTCAGTAGACAACATATCAAGGGCTAAAAATAGGCGCGACATATGAATGCCTTTAGCCTCTTCTTTGTGAAGGTTAACAAATGCACGGGCTTTAGCATTAACAGTAACAGGCGCTAAATCACGGGATTCGAAAATGAATGGCAGCTCAATTTCACCCATACCAACCCAGTCTAATTTACCTGTTTGTAAAGCGGGGGCGGTGTCAGCTATATCGGGCATATTAGTTTGCATGGTATGTTACTCGTTAATTGCAATGATAAGGCGTCGTATTTTACACGAAATAATCATCTCCTGAAATGAGGACTTTAATAGTGTTTACTTTCGAGCATGAATTTTTTCTGTTTTTGTCGCACAACATGAAAATAGCTAATAGAAAAATGCTAAAATCGGCAAAAATAGTATGTTTAGCAATTTTTACTGCCTTACTTATGTTTAAGCACACCGCTAAGAGATAAAATTACGTATGACCGATTATTCTTTGAGCCCTTGGGTTCGGGTACTTTCCAGCTTAATAACACGATTTGGTGAGTTTAAAACTGCCGCTATTTGTTATTCTTTATTATTAGCCGCATCTCTTATTTTATCGAGCATGTTTTATTATGTCGCAATAGGTGAATTTCACTTTGTTGATATTTTAGCCGTGGTTTTTTTTGCTGCTGTTGTGTCTCCGCTAATTATTAGTGTGCTACTCAATTCAATCCGTCAGTTAGACGCCTCATATGCATATTTAGATAGCGCAACCAAACAAGAAAAATTACTAAATCAGACGCTTAAAGATAATATCAGCCGATTAAATATTGAAATTGATGAACGTAAAATGGCATTTCATGCTAAGCATCGCGCTATTGAAGAGTTACGCCGAGAAATAGCAGAACGTAAAAAAACACAGCAAGAGTTAGCACAACAAAGTATGTTGCAACGCTCTATTGTTGACTCATCACCTGATTTATTTTATTACCGCGATAACAATGGTGTGTTTGCTGGATGTAATAAAGTATTTGAAGAAGTAATGGGAAAGTCCAGCAGTGAGCTTATTGGTAAAACAGTTGAGCAAATATTTCCAAGTAATTTTCTATCTGAAGTTTTAAGAACCGATAAAGAAGTAGAGCAAAACCATCAACCCCTAACTATCGATGTTGGTTACGAAGTAAACGGTGAAACTCGTTGGTTTGAACTACGTAAACTTCCTTTTATTAATGATGAGGGCGATTACATAGGTTTACTTGGCTTTGGCCGTGATATCACCAGCCGAAAAGAAGCCGCG
This sequence comes from Pseudoalteromonas sp. S3431, assembly GCF_000690035.1. Lineage (NCBI taxonomy): Bacteria > Pseudomonadati > Pseudomonadota > Gammaproteobacteria > Alteromonadales > Pseudoalteromonadaceae > Pseudoalteromonas > Pseudoalteromonas sp. S3431. The sequence continues at coordinate 11,377 of NZ_JJNY01000044.1, read as the reverse complement.
CAAGCACTTGAAACAGCATATAAAGATAAAGGGAAGTTTATTGCAACATTGAGTCATGAGTTACGTACTCCGCTAAATGGTATTGTTGGGTTAACTCGGATGTTACTTGATACGGATCTTAATAAACAGCAACGCAGTTGGTGTAATACAGTCTTCTCGAGTGCTGAAACATTAGGTAATATTTTTAACGATATTATAGATTTAGATAAAATAGATAGAGAACAACTCGATATAGCCACTAATTCAATTAATGTTTCTGACTTTATTAATGACGTCGTGAATTTTGCTGGGCTTATTGCTGAACAAAAAGAACTAAAGTTTAATATTGAGCGTCATGGTGTGCTTGACGTATATGCAGAGTTAGATCCGACCCGATTGCGCCAGGTTGTATGGAACTTAATTAATAACGCTGTTAAGTTTACTCAGCAAGGTGAAGTTAAGCTTGTTTGCCGTAGAGAAAATCGCTCTGAAGGCGCTTGGTTAGTCATGAAAATTTCAGATACAGGCCAAGGCATACCGCAAGAGCAACTCCCACGAATATTTGATATGTATTATAAAGCACCAGATATAAAAGGGACTAATGCAATTGGTTCAGGAATAGGACTTGCTGTTACGAAGGCCTTAGTGAGTGCTATGAATGGTATTATCACTGTCGATAGTACCGAAGGGAAGGGCAGTTGTTTTACGGTTCAAATACCGTTAAGCCTCTGTATTGCTCCAACGGAACAAGGTTATGTTGGTCGAAGCCTGCATATTTTACTGGTAGAAGATGTGCCGCTCAATGCAGAGATTGCGACTAACTTATTAGAGCAGCGAGGACACGAAGTATTATGGGCCGAAACAGGTGAAGATGCTCTATCTTTTGTTGAAACTGAAGACGATTTAGATTTAATTTTACTTGATATGCAATTACCAGATATAAATGGTGACGAAGTAGCTAGGCAGATACGAGCAGATAGTTATTTTGATAAATTACCGATTGTTGCACTTACTGCTAACGTTCGAAGCGCAGAAGAAGAGCTTGCGGGAATATCAATACAAGGAGCACTTGCTAAACCTATTAATACAGTGAAACTTGATAAAATGCTTGCTGACCTATTTGATATTAAAAAAATAGAGAATAAAGCGCCTCAGTTAAAAGTGAGTGCAGAAGCACTTAAAGGCATTGATGCTCATTTACTTGATGTTGAGACAATAGAAGACTTTGTTAACTCAATGGGAGTGGTTGTATTTAAACGCAGTAGTCAGTTGTTTGAAAAGTTAAACCCACAATACCAACAAGAGTTACTTGCTTCATTAAATAGCGGTGATAGAGAAGAGTACAAATCGGTAGCGCACAAGCTTAAAGGAGCCGCTGGATCTGTTGGTTTAAATGATGTGCAACTTCATGCAAAAGTAATGGAATATGGCGCTATTGATGAAACTGATGAAGTTTTAAACGAATGGTTAGATGTTCTAGCAGATAAAATAAATGAAGGACAACAAGCCCTTCATTTATTTTTACAGCAATTAGAGTAAATGTTCGTTCTAATTAGCTATCAATTTTACCAATAAAGCGATAACCCTCACCATGGATAGTGCTGATTAACTCTGATGTTGAGTTGTCGCTTTCAAAGTGTTTACGAATACGACGAATTGTAACATCAACAGTACGGTCGTTTGCACGAAGCTCACGGCCCGTCATGTGTTTAATTAATTGCTCACGGCTAAAAATGCGGCCAGGAGAATCAAGCATTAAACGCAGTGCTCTGTACTCACCTTTAGGTAAACGCTTAGCATCACCATTGGGAGATGTTAGGCAACGGCTGTTTTCATCAAGTTCCCAACCATTAAATGTAATAACACCATTTGTTTCTAGTGCTGATTCTTCACCACCTAGCGCTGTACGTGTAATTAGGTTACGCGCTCTAATTGTCAGTTCGCGTGGGTTAAACGGTTTAGTGATATAATCATCAGCACCAATTTCAAGCCCCAAGATACGATCAACATCGTTATCTCGACCCGTTAAGAAGATAAGGCCCACTTTGCGCTTTTGGCGTAATTCACGAGCTAATATAAGACCGTTTTTACCTGGAAGATTGATATCCATAACTACAAGATTAACGTCATCGTTATTTGTAAGCTTGTCATGCATGTCATCGCCATCAATGGCTTCAATAACTTTGTAACCTTCAGCTTCAAATAAACTAACGAGGTTTAGTCGAGTTACGTCTTCATCCTCTACGATTAGAATGACTGGCGTTTGCATTATTAATTAACCTTTTGGATTATTTACAAAAAAATCGGTATTACACATAAAACCGATTACTAGAGATTATAGGATTATATCCAATTGTTAACAAGAAAAAACAATGTGGATAAATTTTAAACAGTAGCGTATTCAAAGTTTACTAAAAAGGGCCGTGCAAAAACTACTGTTTAATAGATATATCTACGGATGTACTCATTTGAATAGTAAAGTCGAAGCCATTTTCTTTTAATAATCGATACATCCATCAATTATGTAAAAGTGCTTAAAATAATCAAACCAATTCAAAGCGAAATTATATCATCATCTAACCTTTCATCAATGTATGTGATATCACAAAGATGATAAAGTTCATAAATGACTTCGTATTAATTATTTAATATTACGTATTTTACCACATGCACTCTTTATGTGGTCATTAAGTAGTAATTCAAGGACTAAATTTTAAATTAATGTACTTTTTAGTTATATTCCATTAAGGAATTGTAATTATAAAGCGTGCACCCTGTTGTTCTTCTAGATCAAAGAGTATTCGCCCCCCAAGTGATTGCGTAACTAAATTATAAACTAGATGCATTCCAAGACCGCTTGCACCTTGCCCTCTTTTAGATGTAACAAAGGGGTCAAAAATTCTATGCTTAATACTGTTATCTACACCTTGGCCATTGTCACTATAAACGATAGTGAGTTGTTTCCCGATTAGCTCAATATCAAAGCGTATTTCGTTGTTTTCAGCATCTAAAAAACCATGAATTACAGAATTAAGTAATAGTTGTTGAAATATTTGCTGTAACGGTTCTGATTTACTCTGTATGGCTAAATCAGTAGGACAATTAATAGTAACGACAGGGTTTTTATCGGTAAGCTCTGATTGCATTGATGTTAGAACATCGCTGATAAGCTTATGGATGTTTAAATTGGTATTGTCACCATCATCTTGGATAACCGCAACTTTTTTAAAGTTAGAAATTAAATCAGCAGCGCGATTTAAGTTACGATAAATTAAATCAAGATTTTCTATACCTTCATCTATAAAGTTTTTTAATTGGTTAGACGTAAGTTTTTTATCATCAAAGCTTAGTTTTATATCAGCGAGTTTATCACGCAACAACGTAGAGCCGGTGATCCCAAGTCCAATCGGTGTATTAACCTCATGAGCAACGCCTGCAACCATTTGCCCAAGTGAGGCCATTTTTTCATTTTCTACAATTTGTGTTTGATACTGGTGCATACGCTCAAGTGTCGTTAAAAGATCTTGATTTGCTTCTCTAAGTGCAATAGTACGTCGATTTACTTTTTCTTCTAGATTCAGGTTTAATTGTTTTATTTCTTCTTTATCTTTTTCGTGTCGGGTAAGTTGCTTTTGAGTTCGGGCAAGCATGATATTTAAACTGTTAGAAAGCGCGGTAATTTCTTTTACATTGGTTGATGGCGCTCGTGCGTCGTAATTATGGTTCTTTGATACGTCTTGCAATAGTCTGTTTAAATGCTCAATTGGCTTTGCAATCCGTTTTTGTACTTTTATAGCAATAAAGTACACCACAATAAGTATTAGTAGCGTTAAAAATATATCGATTAGTATTTTTTGTTTTATATATACATCAAGGCTCTCAAGGCTTCCACGCATGTAAACGTAGCCAACTAATTTTTCATCATTTAAAATTGGGCGTATAAGTTCAATATATTCATTGTTGATACGTGGTGTTTCTAATTCGTCAATGCTATCTATTCTAAGTGGCACCGGAGGTGTTTTTTTTGCATTAAAACTGATAAAAAAAACTGGTTTTTGTGAGGTTTTTTCTATTGAATAAATATGGATGTTTTTAACAAGTGGGATTTTATCAAACGATTTAAGCCGTCTTTCTTCATTTTTTCTATTGTTTGTTATTACAGAGTTTCCTGCATCAAAAGCAACAATTTCAGAAAGAATAACCAGTTTGCTAATAATTAACTGCTTTTGTTCTTTAACACTTAAATAAGTTGAAATAGAAATAGATAACGACAAGCAAATAGCTGTTATAAGCATAATTAAGTTTATTAGCGCTTTGCGAATACTGCTTTGATGTACTTTTTTAGGCATTGTTTGATCGTCGCCTGAGTTAATTTAATTAGTTAAGGTTATAGTTTAGCAAAGACGCAGAAAAATGAAGGAAAAAGCGAGGCTAATTCTTATATTTATTCGAAAGTTAGCGCGAGCACTTAACGTGCTCAATCAGTTAAATATTTAAATTAGCTACTATAAACAGCAAATTTATTATTTTTAAATACCGTTTGATAGTCTGCAAATTGAGACTCTAGAATAGGCGGGTACTTTAAAAAGCTGTTAGCAACAATATTCAGCTTGCCCACTTTCGTCAAATGTAATTTTGCGTTTGCAAGAAAAGTTTCAGCAACAGTGTAATCAGTTGCAATACCAGTATGAAATGGTGGGTTACTTACAATTAAATCAAATTTTCCGCTAATATTTTTCAGACCATCGCTTAATATAGCAATGCCTTTTATACCATTTAGCTTTAAAGTTTGTTCTGTTGCATATGTTGCTAAGGCGCTAACATCGCTACAGACAAACTCAAGGGCTGAGTTTTGCAGTCCTAAATAGGTTGCTATTAAACCTGCGCCGCAGCCAAAGTCGAGCACTTTACCTTGTTTTATCGTTGGTGCGTTTTCAAGTAGTATTTTTGTTCCTGCATCCAAACTGCCGTGGTTAAATACCCCAGGAACACTGATAGCTGTAAACTCAGTGTCGGCAACATTAACAATAAACTTTTTGTGATAGGTCGTAATATCAAAGTGTGGGTGTTTGGTTATTTCAGCAAATGAGTAAAGAACGCAGTGCTTAGCTGAATCAATCTTGTTACTAAACTCAGCTTTACCAGCTAATTGTTTTTCAATTGATTTAACACCACTTTTGTTTTCACCTACCACCAATAGCTCGGCATCATCAGTAATAGCAGAGCGGATATTATCAAGTGCCATAAGTAATTCTGGTTTTGATTTAGGATAGTAAAGAATAACTAAATCGTAGTCGTTACCAGGTATTGTGTGACTTACATGAATATCAACATCTTTGGTGTTTTTAGCAAACTCTCCGTTAGCATGGTTGTAGCTAAACGCAGTTACTTTGCTTTGCGGGTTAAGTTCTTTAAGCTCTGTTAAAAAGCCATCTTGAACAAAGTTGACCACCAAGATAGATTTACCCGTTAGTGCCTCGCTATTTCGAAGTAACAGTAAACTTGGGTTGGTTAATACGCTCATAAATGGCTTTGCCTTACAGTATGTTTAGTTTTATTAAAAGTGAGATTAAGTAATTAAAATTTAATTACTCAGTACGCTCAAACATTAAATCCCATACGCCATGGCCTAGGCGATGTCCGCGCTGCTCAAACTTAGTAAGCGGGCGCAAATCGGGACGTGGAACATAATCGTTTGTTTCTGATTGGTTTTTAAAACCTGGCGCTACTTTCATAACTTCAAGCATATGCTCTGCGTAGTTTTCCCAATCTGTAGCCATGTGAAAAACACCGCCCATTTTTAATTGAGTTCTTAATTTTTCAACAAACTCAGCTTGTACAATACGACGTTTATGATGACGTTTTTTATGCCAAGGATCAGGGAAAAATAATTGCAGTGTGGTTAAGCTTTCATTAGGTATACAATCTGCAAGTACTTCAACTGCATCGTGTTCAAAAATACGTAAGTTGGTAATGCCTGCTTCATCGGCATCCATTAAACAAGCACCAACGCCTGGGCGGTGTACTTCAATACCGATAAAGTTTAGATGCGGGGCATTTGTTGCCATTTCGACAAGCGATTTACCCATACCAAAACCAATTTCTACGACTACATCGTTGTTGTTGCCAAAAACTTCGCTTAAATCAAGCATACCGTTTTTATGCTCTAGGCCCATTGTTGGCCAGCATTTTTCGATTGCAGCGGCTTGGCCTTTGGTTAATCGACCTTCGCGTTTTACAAAACTGCGAATGGTGCGGATGTATTTACCTTCTTGCTTAGCTTGCTCAAGGTTAGTGTTGCTTGATTCACTCATATTATTGGCCTGACAAAAACAATGTGTTTAAAAATGGTTGCATATTATCCCTGACCGAGCCCGCAATCACAAGTATTAGCTGGTTTTACACCGCGTATAGCTTGATCTTTTTGTTAACTGCAATAGACTGAGCCGCCATTGGGCATCAGTAAAAGTTAAAAATGTTGGATTTAAATAAAGAACAGTCACACTGGTTTTCTAATCAAGTTGTTGATTGGTATCACCTTCATGGGCGTAAAACGCTTCCATGGCAACTAGGTAAAACTCCTTATAAAGTGTGGGTGTCTGAAGTGATGCTGCAGCAAACCCAAGTTATTACTGTTATTCCGTATTTTGAGAAATTTATGGAGAGCTTTCCAGATATCATAGCTTTAGCCGATGCTGATGAAGACTTAGTACTGCATCACTGGACTGGCTTAGGGTATTACGCACGTGCGCGTAACTTACATGAAACAGCCAAAATAGTGCGTGACAAATACCAAGGTGAGTTTCCGAAAACACTCGATGAAGTAATGGATTTACCTGGAATAGGGCGCTCTACTGCAGGGGCTGTTTTATCATTGTCGCTTGGGCAGCATCACCCTATTTTAGATGGGAACGTTAAGCGAGTTTTAGCGCGCTATTTTATGATTGAGGGCTGGTACGGCGTTAAAAAAGTCGAAAACCAGCTTTGGCATTTATCAGAGCAGTTAACGCCTAAAGATAATGTTACCGAGTTTAATCAAGCTATGATGGATTTAGGGTCGAGTGTTTGCTCACGCAGTCGGTTTGATTGCGAGGCTTGCCCATTAAACTCAGGCTGTGGTGCTTTTAATGCAGGCAAGGTAAAAGAGTTCCCACATTCAAAACCTAAAAAAACAACGCCTAAAAAAAGCTGTCATCAGTTAATAATTAAGTGTAATGACAAAGTTTTAATGGAAAAACGACCTAATTCGGGAATTTGGGGGGGGTTATTTGGCTTTTTTGAATTTGCTGAGTACGCAGATCTAGAAGTATTTATGGCGCAGCAAGGGTTTAAGGCTCAGCTAAAACAGCTTGATCCATTTGCACATATATTTTCGCATTTTGAACTAACGATAAATCCACACGTACTGAATATAGAGTGTATTCCTGATGTTGTTAATGACAGACAGTTAATATGGTATCCATTAGATCAGTCGATAGAAGTTGGTTTGGCCGCACCGACTAAAAAGTTGGTTAAACAAATTGCACCAATAGGTTAAACTGTTTGCATTTATCGCTAAAGAGAATTAATTATGGCACGTACAGTATTTTGTCAAAAGTTACAAAAAGAAGCAGAAGGTCTTGGGTTTCAATTATACCCAGGTGAAATTGGCGAAAAGATTTTTAATAATATTTCCAAAGAAGCATTTGCTCAGTGGCAACATAAGCAAACAATGCTGATTAACGAAAAGCATTTAAATATGATGGATCCAGAACATCGTATATTTTTAGAAGAGCAGATGGTTGGCTTTTTGTTTGAAAATAAAGATGTAGAAATTGAAGGTTATAGACCTCCAGAAAAGTAATTTTACTTTAAATTAAAAAGGGCTGTCTAACAGCCCTTTTTAATTTTGTTAAACGATAGCTAAATTAGCTCATCGTCTTGTGCGGCAATTTTCACTTGTTCTTTTAAAAATTGAGCCGCTTTTGAATATTCAATCTCTAACTTATCTCTTAAATCAATTAGCTCATCACTTGTTAGTTCATCAGCCTTACATTTATCTTCAAATGACGTTGCTAAATCGGCCACCATTTGCGCACCGATTGTCTTTGATATTGACTTTAACTGGTGACAGCCTTCAATTATTTCATTTAAGTCACTTACCATAACACCCGAATTAATAGATTTAATTAAACTTTGGCTTTGTTCTAAATACATTTTGAAAAAACGCATTTGTTTAGCTTTATCACCGTTTACATATTTAGCAACGGCATCCATATCAACAGGTAAAGCGGTATTTTGATGAATAACAACATTTTTACCGTTGTTTTGTTTATCGCTCCAGCGTTTTAAAGTACTTTCTAATGCATTCAATTCAATGGGTTTAGTGATGAAATCATTAATACCTACTGCTAAACAGCGCTCTTTCTCACCTTTTAAAGCATTGGCCGTGACGGCTACAATATAAGGTTGGGCATCGATTGCTTCTAGTAACTCAGCTTCACCTCGGATTTTTTCAACCATGTCGTAGCCAGACATTTTAGGCATATGTAAATCAGTTAAAATAAGTGAGTAATTGCCTTTACGCCACATATTAAGGCCTTCTACGCCATCATTGGCAACTTCTACTCCGTAACCCAATATGTGTAACTGGTCGGTTAATACCTGTTGATTTAAGAGGTTATCTTCAACAAGTAGTATTAGTTTGTTAGCTTTGCGGGCTTGCTCAACATTTAAATAGTTGTTAAGCGTTTTAGTTTTCTTAATCTGTTTTGGTTGGTGCAGGCCAGCGGCAACAAGTATTGAAAGCATGAAGTTAGATTTACATAATGGAGCTGCATTAATATAAAAAATATTTTTATGATTTATGGCTGCTTCATCTAGTTTGCTCAGCACTACCACTTGTTGGTTATTATCTTCCAAAGAATAAAGCAAACGTCTTAAAAGTGCGTTAATTTTATCCATATTGTCGATACCGTCGACGACCCAAATTATATCCGGATCATATTGATGCTCTTCAATTTCCTGCTCATTATACACATTCGTTATTTTAGCACCCATAAATGATAAATAACGATACATTACTTTTTGACGCTCAAGGTGATTACTCACAACAACAATATGTTTAGCGTTTAATGCTCCTTTGTGATCATATTTTATTTTCCCCGAAGTGCTAAATGGGAGCTCAACAGTGAATTCACTACCAATGCCAATATGGCTGTTTACGTGTATGGTTCCAAGCATTAGCTCTGTTAAGCTTTTACAAATAGATAAGCCTAAACCGGTACCGCCATATTCTCTTGTGATTGAGTTTTCTGCTTGAATAAATGGATTGAATATTTCTCGCAATTGAGCTTGCGTCATTCCTTTACCGTTATCGGTTACACAAAAACGTAAAGTGAAGTGATCGGCTGTATTATGTGCAACTTCAACTGAAATTTTCACATGGCCCTGCGTTTTTTCATCCGTGCTAGTAAATTTAATTGCATTACTACATAAGTTATAGAGTACTTGGCGTACTCTAATAGTATCACCTATAAGGTTTATCGGAATGTCTGGGGCAATAGATAGCTCTAATTCAAGCTCACGTTTTTTTGCCACGGAGGAGAGCACTCGAGCAACTTCTTCAATAGTATCAGTCACTGAAAATGGGATTGGGTCTATATTGAGTTTACCAGCTTCAATTTTTGAGAAATCTAAAATGTCGTCCAATATACTTAGTAGAGAAAATGCAGACTCACGAATAATGGTACTCAGACGATGCTGAGCGCCATCAAGCTCTGTTTGACGAAGTAAATCAATAGTACCTATAACACCATTCATCGGTGTTCTGATTTCGTGACTCATAGTCGCTAAAAAAGTTGTTTTAGTTTCACTTGCTCGTTCGGCCTTTAACGTTGCTTGTTCAAGGGCCAGTGTGCGGTTGTGCACTTCTGTTTCTAAGCTGTTTTGAAGCTTTTGTAGCTCTTTTTGGGCTGTGTCGTTATTTGTCATTGCCGTTTGTACTTTTTGTAGCAACAGATTAATATTTTGCGCAACAACATTTAAACCTATTTCAAGTTGTTCACTTACATTACTATCGTAATTACCGTTCTCAGCGATGGCTTGAAGCTCTTCGGTTAGCAAACCAGTGCTTGCACGTAAGCGATTGTTTATATAAGCATTAAACATTAATGCAAATATAAACAGTGCTATAACACTGGCAATAGCGATTAGATAGGTAACAACTTGGGAGTTCTGCATGGTAAGTAAAAGGTTGGATTGCTTTTGCTTAATTATAAGCTCTCCAATAGGTTGGTCGTTTAACATTAGTAAGTGATGTAAAACACCATCGTCAATTAGGTGCTCATTTAGTTTAATAGAAGCGATTGCTGGTTTGGTACTGCTATATACTAATTCTGTTTGTGAAGTGGAGTTAAAGCGATACAAAGTGTAATGAAAGTCATTATTTAATAATGAGGTTAAATCGAGTAACTGCCTTACTTTACCTTGGCCATACATAGTTAAAGCATCGACCATAGGTAAATCAAGCCTAGTTGCGAGATCTGCAATATTTATAGACGGCTCTATTTTTTCAGAATGAGTTTGATTTTGTGAGTAAAGTGAATAGGCAACAATAGCAAGCGATGTCACTACTAAATTAATGATTAAAAAAAGAGGTAGTAAGCCCTTTACCGGCGAAGAATATTTACTCTGCATTGATTGTTCCCGTTGGTATATTTTACTACGATAAGTCCTTATCGTATTTATCTGAGTAATCGTAACACCTAAAAAAAATAATTCACTACGTTTTTAGTCTGGTTTCAGTGTATTTATATGCTACATCAACTTTTGTTGTAGGAAAAATAAACATTATTAATAAAAAATGTACGGGGTTGGCTGAAAACCGTGCAAACGGTTATAAAGGATAAAAAAAAAGTTGACTTGTAAGGGCAAAACTCGTTTAATACGCCGCACGCCCAGATAGCTCAGTCGGTAGAGATGAGTGGGAATTGCATTAAAAATCATTTAAGATTTTTAATTAGCACTGTTTAAGTGCCTCGATAGCTCAGTTGGTAGAGCAGAGGATTGAAAATCCTCGTGTCCCTGGTTCGATTCCGGGTCGAGGCACCATTTATTAAAGTAATAATGTTTAATCAACAGTTTAAACATTATTACGCGTGCCTTAGCACACAGTTTTGTGTGCCGACTTAGCTCAGCTGGTAGAGCAACTGACTTGTAATCAGTAGGTCAACCGTTCGACTCGGTTAGTCGGCACCATTTATAAAGCTAAAAGTTAAATAATTATTTTACTTTTAGTTAGCACAGTTTATGTGCCTCGATAGCTCAGTCGGTAGAGCAGAGGATTGAAAATCCTCGTGTCCGTGGTTCGATTCCGCGTCGAGGCACCATTTACTTTAAGTTCTCAATCTTTAAAATT